>LJTR01000075.1 GCA_001303465.1 Phycisphaerae bacterium SG8_4 | reverse complement strand
CGCAGTTCGACCGGAAGAGGACGCTATGGCGATAGACGAATACCTTAAGTCACTCAAGCCCGTTCCAAGCCCCCGCCTGGCCAAAGGCAAACTGAGCCCAAGCGCCAATCGCGGCCGGAAAGTCTTTGAGTCGGCCGGATGCACCTCATGTCACACCGGTGAACTCCACACAGACCTGAAGAAGCACGATCTTGGAATCGGCAAATGGCTCGATGAGGGCAAGTCCTTCGATACGCCCACCCTGGTCGAGGTCTGGCGCACGGCGCCTTATCTGTATGACGGACGGGCCGCAACGATTGAAGATATGCTGAAAAAGCATAACGTCGACGACAGGCACGGTCAGACGTCCGATTTGAGCGATCGACAGGTAAAGGACCTTGTTGAGTTCGTCCTGTCCCTCTAACGCTAACAATTGCAGAGCTGAGATTTCGGGCGATGTCAGTCCCCTATCGCTCGGAATCATATGTCAGGGGCTCTTTGTAGTTGCCTATCGGCTCAAGTCGCACGGGGCCAGCTGCCCTGATATCGAGCGGCGCTACGGGTAGTTCAATGGTCTGTCCATCAAATGTAGTCCGGGCAAACCGTTCCTTGCTCAGCGTGGTGCCTATCTTGCGGAAGAAACCGAAGAGGTCTTCGCCGACTGCGATGCTCATGTCCTCCACCGTTTCATCCATGGTGAGCTTTCGATCGGGCTCGTTCCGCCAGCGAGTGTGCTGCACCCAGCGCCAGCGGGGATACCAGGTGGGACCGTAACGGTCGTCGAGCTTTTGCCATAGCCACCAGATCTTGGTCCCTCTTTGTCAAAACCAAAAAGTTTGTTCGGCTGATGACTGACACGCTGCCGGTGGGTAGGGCCGCAGCTTTGCCCTGGAACCAGCCGGCGTGTGCCTCGCCCCGATTGCCGTATAGCCAACTGCCGGCCAGTTCGCCCTTGTCGTTAGGCGGCCCTCCCATGGTATGCGCCAACTCGTGCGCAAAGATCGAGAGCACGCCCTGTTTGCTCAGCGATATGATGCCGACTTCTTTCGGCAGATAGGCATTTACAGCCCAGCCCCCGCCGCCCCCGGCTGAAAGGACCAGATGCATCGGTTCGTCCGGCGCAGCCGAAGGCAGCCAGCCTTCGATCTTGCTCTTGACCAGCGGCATGTCTTTGGTGATGCATTCAAGCAGCTCCGTCTTCTGGTTCTTCGCGTAGTATACGATGACATTTCCGATACGCTCGCTCAATTCCGGATAGATCGGACCTCCCCCGCTGGCCTCTCTGGGCAAACGAGCTGAGCCGGCGACAGGCGGCGTTCCGGCAGCCACCCAGCGAATCATCTGGGCGAGAGAGGAGCCTATCTTCTCTCTGGCGACCGACGAAGCTTGTGACCTGTCCCTTGGCGGTTCGATGTATTTGACGGACCCTATGATCAGCACACGTCCGGCTCCGTACTGCCGCCGGGCAATCACCGGCTTGCCTTGCGAGCCGTTGAGGTGACTCTGCCAATCCGACGATATCTCCAGGACAGGCATAGTCACCGCCTCGACAGTATCGTTTTCAGTCGAAAAGCCGGCGCCGAACTGCTTTGCCAGTCTGTTCAAGGGCCATTGTTCAATACCTTGCCTCGAAGTATTGCCGCCAAGCAGAATCAATCCTCCGCCACGCTCGACGTACTGCTTCAGTGCGGCGACTTCCTGGGGCAGGTATTGCTGCGCCCGTGGATCCGCCTGAAAAGTAATGACCGCGTTGTAGCGGGCGTTGGGCCACCACGCGAAGGGACGTCGCTTGCCTACCGGGATACGGACTCTGCTGAACTTGCCGTCGGCCAAGACGCTTTCGAGTGACGCCTGGCTACCGGTGGCGCGAAAGCCGGCGCCGCGAAGCATCCGCGGCAGCCGCCACATGGCGAAGAAATTCGCCTGATGCGACAGGTCTACGAGCACGTTAATGCCGGTGTCGTTTTCAAGCGTCTGGGGGCCGAGAGGAAATCTGCTTGTGACATCGGCCCCGAGAGTCGCGCCTGATTTGGAGATTCGCTCTATCTCCGCAAGGTCACCGGCTTGTCCACGCGCGAGACCGCCGAGTGCCAGAAGCATCAGCGCAGTCAGGGTGGTAACCATAATCTTCATTGGCTGTCCTCCTCCTCGTTTGAGATTTGCCTTCAACAGAGTTCCTTCGTGATCTTATCCAGAAGAAGTTGCTTAGCATCTTCCAGGGGCCCCTGCAGATACATTCCCGAGGCCATCTTGTGGCCGCCGCCCCCAAAGTCGGCTGCGATCAAGTTGACTTCCATGCTGCCCCTGCTTCGCAATGAGCATCTGACCCGCCCGTCCTTGAGTTCTACAAACAGAGCCGAAGCCTCGACCGTCCCTATTCGGTGGCATTCGTTGATCAGGTTCTCGGTGTCGTTATACCCGGCACCGGTTCGCTCGAAATCCTGCCGCGATACCTGCATGACCGCATACCTGCCGTCAAGGTGCAGCTCGAGCGAGTCGAGCATTGCAGCCATCAGCTTGAAACGGGCGTGCGAGAAGTTGTGGTACAGATTGTCGTAGATTTGCGTTGGTTTGGCGCCGGCGTCTGTCAGCTCGCCGCAGGCGCGGTATACTCTGCTATCGGTGTTGCTGAACTGGAACCAGCCGGTATCGGTCGCTGTAGCGACAAATAGGGCCTCTGCTATTTTCTCCGTAACCTCCCAGCCGGCATACTTGAACAAATCAAGGACAATCAAACCGGTCGCCGCAGCCGTCATATCGGTCAGTTCCACATCGCCTAGACCATCGCCGGTCACATGGTGGTCGAGTATGAGAACCGGCGCATTCGAACTTCTCAGGTACTCCTCGAATTTCGGCAGTTGACTGCTACTGTTGGCATCTACGATTATTGTCAAATCGAATTCGCCCAACCTTCCCTCCGCCAGCTCTTGGCCCTGCAGATCGTCGCCAAGAACTGGAATCCGCTCAGTAGGTATAAACTCATACCACACGGGCAATGCCGAAAGAAACAACGGCTGAACATGCTTGCCCTGAGCCCTGAGGCTCTCGCACAACGCCACAATGCTGCCGCACGCATCCCCATCGGGCTTATCATGAGCGGTGATGAGGATGCTTTCGGACTTATTTATCAACTCAACTGCTTTTTGAAAATCATCAGTTCCTATCATAGAAGCTGCATTTCTTTCAGTGTACTCTCTAACTTCCATCCGGTGCCCACTCATTCAAGAACAGTCTGACCTGGCAGCGCTGCGACACATTCAGATACATACAAAGTGCTCCCGATTGAAAATTCCCGTTTTTGCGTGGGTAAGCGGCTTTACCATAACAGGCTATGGTTTTGCTCGCGGGAATCTACTACCCTGAAGGGTATAGTTACCATATCTGCAGTCACGTTTCAACATCTTTCGAGGTTTCAATCGCCGGATCTGCCACCGTGCGGCGGATACCACTTCCTGCAGCAAATCTAAGTTCCAATTCATCTGAGATCTTTCTGGTCATCGGCACAGGCTAATATCTCTTTGGCCACTGCGCAGTCGCCGGCGATTTGTTTAGAAAGCTCCTGGGGCGTTTTGAATTTATGCTGAGCGCGGATGCGCTCGACAAAATCCATCGCCATGTATTTGCCGACCGCTGCATCGATATGCTCGTCGAGAAGGTGTGCTTCAATCAGCAGTGGAAAATCGTCACCGTACGTCCTGGCCTGGCCTATACTGTATGCTGCTGGTATAGTATCATCGCTGCCCAGAACGTCCTCTTCGGTCTCGCCGACTCTCACGAACCCCGCGTACACGCCTTCGGCCGGAATTACCTGCCCTGGTCTTTTCATATTGAGCGTGGGAAAGCCCAGCTTCTTGCCAATCCCCCGGCCCGGGATGATCTCTCCGACCAGCCGATATGGCCTGCCCAAAGCCGCGCGGGCGTCGGCAACGTGACCGCTTTCGAGCATGTAGCGAATCATCGTGCTCGAAACTCTGACAGACTGGCCTGTCGAGAGTTTGATTTTCTTCGGCTCGACGACGCAAACTTCGAAGCCCTTCGTCGAGCCGAACGTCTTCAGCGTCTCTATATTGCCCGCGCGGTCGGCGCCGAAATTGAAATCGCTGCCCTCGACAACCACACTCGGCCGAATATTCTCGACGAGAAAGCGCGAGGCAAAATCATCGGGCGAGAGTCTGAGCAGCTCAGGATCGCCAGCCAGCACAATCAGCAAATCAACACCGCATTGGGCCAATCGGTGCTTCTTTATTTGCAGCGGCGTCAACACCCCCGGCGCCCTCTCAGGATACAAGACCGCGACCGGATGGGGCTCAAAGGTCATCGCCACCAGCTCGACCCCTTTTTCGCGGGCTATTTGTCGACCGGCAGTTATGATCTCCTGATGGCCCAGATGGACGCCGTCAAAATTCCCAATCGTCAGGACGCAACCTTCTGTCGCCTTGCCAAGGGCTGATATAGTCTCTACAATCTTCATTACGCTGCGCCGGCCACCATCGCCCGGCAATTCCTGCTTTGCCAGAACATGTATTGTAGTGCACCGACGGGGATTCTACAACAAAAGTCCTGTAGCTGCCCGAACACATCCGGCACACGCACGTATTGAAAGAAAATACCTGCAACTTAGTTGCAAATTAGGTATCATAAGCACAATTTGTCATTGGGCGGCCAAATTTGACCAAAGACTTTGAGGACAGTGCACGTATGACAAGAAGATTCGCGACGATATTGACAGAGCTGAAAAGTCATGCCCCGTTCACCCTGTTCGGGTCTCTGACCGGCGTGATCTGCATGCTTGTTTTCAGGAATCTCGATCACGAGGTCAGCTGGAGGGTGTTCTATGTCTTCCACCCCGGGCATGTGTTTCTAAGTGCAATAGTGATCGCATCTCTGTTTCAGCGCTATTCGGCCAAGCGCAGGCTCATCTTTATCCTGATTGTCGGATGTATCGGCGCAGTCGGGGTCGGAACCGTCAGCGACTCCCTGATACCCTATGCGGGGGAACTGGTGCTCGGCATGGACATCGGCCATTCCCACGGCCCGGAGGCACCCTCTGAGGATGCGGACGAGCACGAACACGATCACGGAGAACATGCAGAGGACGAAGGTTTTGCCGCCGAGGCACACATTGGCTTTATTGAGGGCTGGTACGTGGTGATTCCGGCTGCGATTGCGGG
Source organism: Phycisphaerae bacterium SG8_4 (assembly GCA_001303465.1). Taxonomy (GTDB): domain Bacteria; phylum Planctomycetota; class Phycisphaerae; order Sedimentisphaerales; family Anaerobacaceae; genus SG8-4. The sequence goes on along the minus strand of LJTR01000075.1, from coordinate 7,344 downwards.
CGTTTTGCTGGCATATTTCAAGCCCCGGACAAAATTCCCGCACGCCGGACACGTCCTGCTGAGCACCTGGGCCTCCTCGTTCCACATGCTGATGGCGATGGCCGGAGATGTCTCGCTGTTGAAAATGATCGGCAGTTTCGGATTCCTGTTTCTGGCAGTCTGGATACCATGCTGCTTTAGTGACATCGTTTTCCCGTTGTTGTTCGTCAAGTCGGGAGCCGAAATACCACACCATCATCATTGAAGTGAGGGTCCTAGCCGCGTCCGTGTGCAAACGACAAACTGAACCGGAGAAACAATGACCAAGTCAGATCTTGAAATCGAGGCCCGCCGGATGCTCAAAAAGACAAAGCTTTACTGCACAGAGAGCAGATTAACCATCCTCAAAGTTCTGGCCGAGGCAGGCAAACCGCTCAGTCAGGACCAGATCGCCCGGCGATCGGGCAAGAAACATTTCGACAAGGTCACGATTTACCGCACTCTCGAGAGTCTGCTCCGGGTCGGCCTGGTACACAAGGCCTTTGTGGAGAAGAGGGCAACCCACTTCGAATTGGCCAACAACTGCACAGAACACCAGTGCCATCCTCACCTTACGTGCTCAAGCTGCGGCGACACGCACTGCCTGACACAGATATCGCTGCCGATGACAAAAAGCCCCCATCAGGGATTCGTCATTCACCGTCAGCAAGTCCGACTCGAAGGTCTATGCCCCAAGTGTGCCTGATAGAGGCCAATAATATGCCCTGAGGGTTACTGGATTCAAAATGCGTATTCCGGCTCGCAAAAGCGTTCTTGTGGTCGTGACTGTCTGCTTTATGGCGATGGTCACAGACGTATCGCTTCAACTGCATTTGTTGAGTCACGATCACCGGCATGAGCATGATTCTGATAAATGTTCGGTCTGCCAGCATTTCCTCACTGCGCCCGGCAAATTCACGCAGCGGGCGGAATCCGAGGTCCCTGCGGCAAATCCGCTCAATGGTAATGCTGAATTTCCACTCCACACTTGTATAACAGCATTCCATCAAAATCCTTTCAGTCCTCGAGCGCCACCACCGGTGTAGAAGCTCAAGACAGCGTCCGTTCAGACTCTGGACGAGCCCGGACAATTCTACTTATCCCGAAGTCTCTATCTGCGCACTGTAAAAAGGAGTTGCGCTATGAAACGTGCTCGCGCTTTCACATTAGTGGAGCTGCTGGTCGTCATTGCGATTATTGCGGCTCTCATGGGCATCTTGATGCCCGTGCTTCATATGTCGCGCCTTTCGGCTTTGCGAATCAAGTGTCTTGGCAACATGCGGAACATGGAAATGGCCCATTGGATGTATATGACTGATTGGAACGGACATCTCGTCGATGCGGGTCTTGCACACGGCGGGACGCATGCGAGAGAACAGGTCGCATGGATCAACATTCTCCAGCCGTATTACAAAGACAAACTGCTGCACCGCTGCCCCGTGGACAAAAGTCCACACTGGCCCGTCGAAGAGGGAGGCCAGGGGATACCCGTTCCGCCGACGACGGATCACTTTCGCAAAACCAGTTACGGCATCAACAATTACCTCAGCAGCGTCGCGCCTGAGAAATGCTATCTCAGGCTGTCCGATGTCCCCAGGCCATCGGGCGCGGTCCATTTTCTTATCATGGCTTTTGAGGGCCAGTTCGCAGGTGCGGACCACCCACATATCGAGACATGGTACGTCCCGGGCCAGGCGGATTCGGCCCCGGTCAAGGCAGCCGGACAGATTGAGATAAACGCGCACGGCGGCAAAAGCCAATCCTGGCAAGCGAGGTCCAACTACGGATTCCTCGACGGCCACGCCGAGATCAGAGAATTCCGGCATGTTTATACGAACTGGCAGCATAACAGTTTTGATCCCAAAGTGGCATATTGAGAGATTTTGCCCTTTTCGCCGAAAGCTGGCTGTCGTGCAATCTCAGGCAGCAAAGTGAATGCTGGTAATAGCCGTCCGGGCCGGCTTGGAGGCAGGTGGCCTGCACATGATAAGCCACAGATGAGGTGGTCATAGGCATAGATTGCCGTATAGCAGTCTAGCTGAAATCATCTCGCCAGCCGGGGAAACTCTGCGCGGCATTTTTTTTACTTTCTTCTGCATAAATCTTGTTGACAAAGAAAACCGCACCGAATATATTATTGGCATATGCTAATAATCAAAGGTAGGTTATGCCGCGACCGATCAAATGCAGAAGGATAAGCTGTACCCCGACAGCGGGCTGTTTTAGGCCGAGAGGCATACCCGTGCGACAATTGGAGCAGGTAAATTTGACTTTGGACGAACTCGAGGCTGTTCGCCTTGCCGACCTTGAGGGAATATACCAGCAAGACGCCGCCTCAAAGATGAATATCTCCCGACAAACGTTCGGCAATATCATAATCTCCGCGCATAAGAAGATTGCCGATGCGCTCTTGAATGCGAAAGCACTGAAGATAGCGGGAGGCATATGTGTCAGGGCGGAATTGAGAAGATTCAAATGTTGCGGCTGTAATCATGTGTGGGAAATAGCCCACGGAACCGCACGTCCAACGAAATGCCCCCACTGCAAAAATGCAGAAATGCAGTGTAATGGAGATGACGCAGGCCGTGCCAAGAAAAACACTGCCGTCTTCGGCAAAGGAAAACGCGGGAGGTCTTAGCTATGATAGTATGCATTCCGACACAGACAAACCTCGGTGAACAAGCAGAAGTCCACGGTCACTTTGGCAGCGCCCCGTACTTCACCATCTACGATATGCAACAAGACATCTGTGAGATAGTCGACAATTCGAACCGGCACCACGCACACGGCGTCTGTCATCCGCTCAGTGTTTTGGAAGGCAAGACCATCGGCGCAGTGATTTGCTCCGGGATGGGCAGGCGGGCGATCGAGAAACTTAACGATGCGAGCATTCGTGTATACAGGGCTTCGGGTGTCACAGTAGCGGAAATTGTCAACGAATTTCGCGCCGGCGACCTGGAGGAGATCACAGCTCAGAACGCCTGCGGCCATCACAGTTGCCATCAATAGGAGATACAGCCGTGGAAATGGTCCCGATAGGAAGGATTCATACGCCCTTTCAGAGCAAGAGCGACACGCCCATCCAACCGTTTAGATCCGGGGCCGTCGGCAGGGTGGAGGTATTTGAGCAATATGCAGAGGGCCTGAGTGATACGGAAGGCTTCTCACATCTGATCCTGCTATATAGCTTCCACAGGTCAGAAGGATACCAGCTTACGGTAAAGCCCTTTCTGGACGACCAATCGCGCGGCCTGTTCGCAACAAGATTTCCGGCAAGGCCAAATCAGATTGGCCTTTCGATAGTCAAGCTGCTCAGGCGAGAAGCTAACATCCTTGTCACGGAGGGTATCGATGTTCTCGACGGCACTCCTTTGCTGGACATAAAGCCCTACGTTCCGGATTTTGCGCCGGCCGGGCCGATCAGCATCGGCTGGCTTGACGGAAAGATCGCTCCTTCACAGCAACCAGCGGACCAGCATTGGCCACCCACTGAATCCCAATAGTGAGAATTGGGAGGAAGATTCTAACGTAAAACGACCTCGACTGCCGATACAAAGGCCGAATGCGTAATAAGTCGAATTTGATATTGCTAATTACCTCGGCGGCTCTCCTGACCGTCAGTTGTGGGCAACCTTCCAACGCCCCTGTAGTTGACACCCAATCCGGGACAGGCTCCGAGATGGTCACCGTTGACGAGTTGGGCAGGCTCCTCGGACTGACCGTCAGCGAAACGACGTCTACCCACGTAATGCTGAAGGACGCAGTCAATACCGTACTGATCTTCACGATCAGCGGAGCGCGGGTATACGTCAACACCAAGCCGGTCGCGCCGGTGGGCGAGGTCGACAAAAGTGGCGGGCAAATCCGCGTATTGAGGTCTCTTGTTTCGAAGATACGGCCCGCTTTGCGGCAGCCAGCGGCTCCGCCTGAACCCGGCCTTCCCCGGCTGTTGCGTTCTGTCGTTATCGACGCAGGCCACGGCGGCAAAGATCCCGGCGCAAAGAGCGTTCTTGGATTCTACGAGAAGAACATCAACCTCGCGGTCGCCTCCAAGGTGGCTCGTTTGCTCAGTGAAAAGGGCCTGAATGTGAGAATGACCCGCTCGGGTGACAGTTTTATCGAACTGGAAGAGCGCGCGGCCATCACCAACAGACTCAAGGCGGATCTGTTTGTGAGCATCCACTCGGATTCCTTCCCGAAGAGTTCGAGGCGCGGCTACACCATGTACGTAGCACGCGCGGCGTCGCGGTCTTCCTTCAGGGCAGCCGGTGCTATCGCGCGTTCGATGTCCCGCACCGGCCTGACCAGCCACGGAACGCAAACGGCCGATTTCCGCGTCCTGACCAACACCCAGGGCCCCGCCGTTCTGGTCGAGATAGGCTATCTTACAAACCGCCGCGAAGCCGCCCTGCTCAAAGACCCGTACTTCCAAAACCGCATCGCCGAAGCCATCGCTGACGGCATCCTCGATTACTTCAGGTAGGCACGACATCTCTTGATATCACCTCTCTTGCGGATATACTAAAGCCACAGTGCAAGAAAAATCCGAGGTTTTTGGTGACTTCCTCGCCCTGCCGCGCCTTATTATCAGGAGTATACCGTAATATGAAGCCAAATACACTGCTAAGCTTGGTTCTTGTATTCACACTTCTTGGCCCAAGTTGCAGGAAGAAACCGGAAGCATCCAAAACAAGTTTTGCGCCTTTGCTGAAAGCGGCCAGAACGGGAGATATCGAGGGACTTCGCGCGCTGGTGGCAGCCGGTGCCGACATAAATGAGAGAGACGAGTGGGGCAACCCAGCCTTGCACATCCTCGCAGAAAGGGACGATCCTAATGCTGCCAAAGCCCTCATCGCTGCGGGCGCAGATATTGAGGCTCGTAACAGTGAGGGCGATACGCCGTTGATAAAGGCTGCTATGCGATTCAGGGAACAGATGGCTGCAGCACTCATAGCCGCAGGTGCAGATGTTGACGCACAGGGCTTGTTCCTCAACACGCCGCTACATTGGGCGGCCGAGAGGGGTTGCGGGCCCCTCGTACAATTGCTCATAGATAGCGGCGCCCATGTAGACAGTAGAAACCGGCGAGGTGAAACGCCAGCAATCCTCGCCAGGAATTCCGGCCAGAGGGCAATTGTCGAGCTCTTGATCTCTGAGGGAGCCCACGTGACACTTCAGACGGCTGCATATCTTGGTGATCTGGAAAAAGTCAGAAGCCTCATTTTAGAGGACGCAATGGTAGACGGCGAGACGGCCGAGGGTCAAACTGCTCTCCACTTTGCAGCCGCGCAAGACCACAAAGACGTGGCCGATCTCCTGCTGGCCAACGGCGGCGATCCCAACTTCAGGAGACGCGTGGACGGCGCTATGCCGCTACACTTGGCTACTGAGGTGGGGCACAGAACAATGGTCGAGCTGCTGTTGGACAATGGAGCTGATGTCAATGCAAGGTACGACAAGGTCAATGTGTCACCGCTGCAAATTGCGGCTTCTCACGGTGACAAAGATATGGCCACGTTGTTTATTGCCCATGGCGCCAACGTCAATGCCAAGGGAGAAGATTCCGGGTGGTACATGTCTGACTGGACGCCGCTGCGGTACGCAGTCGAAAGTGGCAGCCGTGAGCTGGTCCGACTGCTCATCGATAATGGTGCCAATCCGAATGAAACAGACCGTTATGGTCGGAGCATGGTAGCCATCGCGATGGGCAAAGACGACAGAGAGAGTATCGAACTGCTTCTTGCCGCCGGCGTGGACGTCACAATCCATCTGGCCGTCTTTGTCGGAGACGCAGACACGACCAGGAGCCTCATAAATGAGGGAGGCAAGGTCAATTTGTTGGATGACAGAGGCTATGCACCTCTGCACTACGCCGCCAAGACAGGCAACAGGGCCCTTGCCGAGCTGCTGATCGCCGAGGGCGCCGAAATTGACATCAAGAGTCTGAAGTATTCTGAAGACCCGAACGCCTCGCCGCTTTACGTTGCCGTCTATTACGGCAATCCCGAGATCGTCCGATTGCTGATATCCGCCGGCGCTGATCTGGCAGAAAGGGACGAGGGCGACTCCACTCTGCTGCATCTTGCGGCGTGCATGGGGCACAAGAATATAGTGGAGATGCTGTTAGCTGCCGGCGCCCAGGTTGATGCCGAGGATTGGCAGCAGCGCACGCCTCTATACTCGGCTTCTCGTGCCGGCCGTCCAGACATTGTCGAGCTGCTTCTCGCCAACGGAGCTGATGTCACTGCGGGATATGTGGGCATTGAGGTTGTCCTGCCCGATAAGGCAAGTAGGAATCCCAGGGAAATTGCCGAGCAGCTTGTCACCAGGTTCGGGCCGCACTCTGTTATCATCAGCGACACGCAGTCTGTCAGACAATATCTGCGATATGAAGGTGGCTTGTTTGACGAGTTGTGGATTCCGGAAAGGAAAGATCTGGAGGGAATCGACCCGATCCTGACAGCTCACCTGGAGAGCGGCCCGCTGATAGCGGTAATGGAAGAATTCGACCGTAAGCTTGTGCTCAGACACTTGCATCTCTATAACCGAGAGTACTCGGGCTTCACACACGATGGAGTCCGCCATATCGTCTGCCAGATGATTATCCACGATCTGTATGAAGGCAAACCTCCCAGCGCCTTCACGATGATACACGGCTCGGGCAGCGGTGTAATCCGATTCGTGTACAACACAGTGAGCAAGACCATCGATTATATCGACTGCGAATTCCCATATTGAGCGAGAGTCGCAAGGAATCGCTTAAATTAGATTGGACTGAACGGAAGGGTGTGGTTAGGATTATTGTTATGAAAGCGTATCCACTAAAATTCAGACCGATTTACAAGCAGCGGATTTGGGGGGGAAGAAAGCTTGAGGAGATCTTCGGCAAGGAACTGCCCGCCGGTGAAAAGATCGGCGAGAGCTGGGAGCTGGCCGATCTGCCTGAGGACAAGTCCGTGATCGCCAACGGCGAACTGGCCGGATTGACCATCCGAGAGGCAATTGAAAAGTATCCGAAGGAGATCACAGGCGACAAGAACTTCCCGGCGCCGTTTCCGCTGCTGATAAAGATACTGCATGCCGAGGATGTTCTGAGCGTGCAGGTTCATCCGGATCCGGCAACCTGCCGGCGAACGGGCCAGGGCGAGCCCAAGACCGAGTGCTGGTATGTCATCGCCGCCGAACCCGGAGCGGTCATCTACAAAGGGCTGAAGGACGGCGTGACTAAAGAGCAGTTCGCCCGGGCGATAGAAGAAGGAACTGTAGCCGATCTGTTGGTGAAGGTGCCGGTAACCGCCGGCGAGTGTCATTTTCTTCCCGCCGGGA
>LJTR01000475.1 GCA_001303465.1 Phycisphaerae bacterium SG8_4 | reverse complement strand
TGTTGAAAAATCCGAACGCCGCGCTCGACCGCCAGGCCCTCTACTGGCACTATCCTCACTACTATCCGACAACAAGTCCGGTCAGCTCAATTCGTATGGGCGATTGGAAGCTGCTCGAGTATTTCGAGGACAATCGCATCGAGCTCTACAACCTGGCAGGAGATATTGGTGAGCATAACGACCTTGCGAACAGGATGCCAGAGAAGGCCGAGCAACTGCGAAGAGATCTTCATGCCTGGCGCAAGGATGTGGATGCTCAGATGCCTGCGCCGAATCCGAAACGCGACTCCGGTCCCAGACCATGAGACGGAGAATCACACAACTGCAGAAGGAGTATTGAATGAGCAATCGCATTGTTTTCGGCGCTACGGGGCTGGAAGTCTCACCGATATGTTTCGGTACGTGGCAGCTCAGCCCGCGTTTCTGGGGCGAGCAGTCCAAGGCCGATGCGCTGGCCGCGATGAATACAGGCCTAGAGGCCGGCATTAACTTCTTCGATACCGCCGATGCCTACGGAGACGGTTACGCAGAAACCGTTCTCGGAGAATTCCTGGCCGGCAAAGACCGCGACTCAGTTGTCATCTGTACGAAGGTATTCAACCACTTCAATCCGGATGGTTCGCGCTACCCGGATCTGACGCCGGATCACATCCGGCAGCGATGTGAGCTGCAACTGCAGCGCATGGGTCTTGAGACGATCGACCTTTACCTGACTCATCTTCCCGATCCGCTGACGCCGCCGGCCGCCATCGCCGAGACAATGGATGATCTCAAGCGAGAAGGGAAGATCCGCAGCTACGGCGTCAGCAATCACACGTTAGAGCAGCTCCGGGCGCAGCGGCATTTCGGGGCCTATGATGCGGTTCAGCCGTTCTATAGTCTGGTCGATACCAGGATCGAGAGCGACCTGATACCCTATTGCCAGGCAGAGAACATCGGCGTTATGGTTTATTCGCCGATGCACAAGGGCCTGCTTACCGGCAAGTACACCGGAAACGAGACCTTCGTCGATTTTCGAAAGCATTTGCCGGACTTTCAGGGCGAACGTTTTCGCTCAATAGCCGACGCCGTGCAGAGCCTCACTGCCCTGGCGAAGAAATATGACCTTTCCATCTATCAACTGGTCCTGACAGCCACCCTTATGCACCCGGGTATAGACGTGGCGGTTGTCGGAATCAAGAACCCGCCCCAGATAGCCGAGGCCGCAGGGGCGATGGGCAAAACGATCTCGCGAGAGGATTGTTTCGCCATCCGCAAGACCCTGGCAGTCGACGGTGTCTCGAAGCTGCAGGATGCCAGTGGACAGCGCAAATAGCGGGCCGGTTCTGCCCACGTCGTGTCTACCGGCGAGCTTGAATACGGGATTGGGGCTGCAGCATGGCCAGACGTGTACCGTCTCTGCGATTATTTTTTTCTCCTGTGCCGATAACAGGTTGCGCCATCACCGGCAAACTCGACAAATGACTCTTTGCCGCCCATTCTGCCAGTATTTCATTGATTTGAGGCTGTCTTTCTGGTACAATAATCTCAACATCGCAAGCGGAGGGGTATCATGTGAAGCAAAGGGGTATCATGATGCTCGCCTATTACTTGGCAAACGTGGACATATTGGCAACATGTACATGCAGTAGAGGAGGGACAAGAATGCACGAATGGATCTTTGAGAGCAAGGACGGTGAAACGCAAGAAATCGAGAAGTCGGCTTCGTTACACAAAGAAACTGAACTTGCCTCGCTGGCTGAGCGTATCAGAAACAACCACAGTCAGCTCAAAGCAAGCCTGGATCGCCTGCAAAACTCGCTGGATAATCTCAGGCTCGTCACCAAATACCGGGTCTTCGACCTCGAGGCGACACGCAGGGAAAACGCCCGCTTGAAGAAATTGCTCGAAAGAGACGAGGACGAGGGCGAGACTTCGTAAGCACTGGAAAGAAACCAGTATTTGACACTACTCAATCACGAAAGCCCTGAAAGACGTCGTAGCTATTAGATGATTGCTCCGGCGGCATTTCAGGGCTTTCGCCCATTGGCAGGCAATTCAAGAATCCCCCCACGCCACCGGCCACCACTTCTGGCCTGACGTTCCGCCTTTCGAATCATCTTCTTTCTTATTTTCCGACGCTCCTCTATCGCAATCGCGTCACTGGCCCTGCGGTATGTAGGACTTGGCCGGCAGCGTGTATTCGGGGTGCGTTCTGGCGCCCCAGCTATCGTCACCTCCGACACCCATTTGTTTGTAGTCGAGATTTACGGTTATGGTGTCACGTCGGGCCAATTCATGGATGTGCGCGGCCTTCTCAAGATCGGCCATTGTATGGGGCCAGGCACTGATGTCGATCGTAGGCATGCCGACCGCGATAAGCCCCACACCTTCGTCGTTGGTCAGAGCCATCCAGCGAACATCCGACTTGTTGCCGTTTTCCTGAGGCCTGACATACATGTGAATGTTCTCTTCGACAGTCCCGGAGTAGAGCCCGATGGCGCCACCGGTCTTTCTGTCCCAGTAAGTCTCGTGCGGCCCGCGGCCAAGCCAGGTGAGCTTGTTGAATCGGCCCGGTAAGGCCACCTGCATGCCGAATCGCGGAAGCATCGGCAGGTTGCCGCCGCGCGGGTCTACGGACGCCTCGACGACCACGTCACCACTGCCGTAAACGGTGTAGACCGTCGTGGACGTCGAGTTCTCGCCGACTTTGATGCTTGCTTCGACTGTCACGCGGATAATCTGCGGCTCGACTTGCTCGACGTTGACGGATTTTACAGTCCTGTTCGGTCCGGCATCGCGCCAGATGCCCAGACGCCGGGGCATTCCGTTGCCGTTATCGTTGTCGATGGGCACGCGCCAGAAATTGGGAACCAGAGGGGCCACAACAAGCTGTGTGCCGTTGAAAGCGAAAGATTCAAGCGCGCCGGTGTTCTTTCCAAATGTTACGTCGAAGTCGTCGCCGCTGACTGTGATCTTGTTCGCTGTTTCTTCCATCTCGAGCGGCGGCATTGCACCGGCTTCGACAACTTCCGGATCCGGCGTGTCAAAGGCAATCTTGAATTGATCCCAGGCAACGACGTGGCCCTTGCCGGCCCAACTCGCATCGGCAGCGAGGGCAAATGTTATCTTCAACCAGCATTCGGCGCCGCCCGAGAGGCCGGGCTCATCGAACGGGATTCGAATATTCTCTTTTGCACCCGCTGCGATAGACAGCTTCGGCAGCGTACCTTCCTGGATCACCTTTCCGTCGGCCGAAAGTTCCCAGGTTGCCTTCGTGAAACTCAGGTCTGAGAAGTCGTACTCGTTGTGGATGCGGAATCTGCCCGCCATCGCATCGACGGCTGTCACATGTATCCGCTGGTACACCTTCTTGACTTCGTAGAGGGACGGATTCGGTTTGCGGTCCGGCTGAACCAGGCCGTTACAGCAGAAGTTACCGTCGTTGGGATTGTCGCCGTAGTCGCCGCCGTAGGCCCAGAACTCTTTACCGTCAGCGCTCTTCTTGCGCAGGCCCTGGTCGGCCCAGTCCCAGATGAATCCCCCGATCAGCCGCTTGTGCGAGCGGATGGCGTCCCAGTATTCCTTCAGATTGCCGACCGAATTGCCCATCGCGTGCGCGTATTCGCAGAGCACCATCGGCCGGTCATCGTCGTCTCTGGTGGCAAGTCTAATAATCTCCGGAATCCGCGCATACATCCGGCTCTGCATATCCACGTACTCGGGGTCGCGGGGTCTGCCCACTGCGCCTTCGTAATGGACCGGCCGCGTCGGATCGTAATCATGTATCCACGCGGCCATCGCCGCATGGTTGGGCCCGCAGCCGCTCTCGTTGCCCAGCGACCAAATGATCACTGACGGATGGTTTTTGTCCCGCTCGACCATCCGGATTGCCCGCTCGACGAAGGCGGTGTTCCACGCCGGCACATTCGAGAAGTAACCGCCCAGCCCGTGCGTCTCGAGGTTGGCCTCGTCGATCAGGTAGATGCCGTATTCGTCGCACAGATCGTACCACGTCGGGTCGTCGGGATAATGGCTTGTTCGCACGGCATTGATGTTGTGGGTCTTGAGAATCTTGATATCCTGGATCATCCTGCTAACAGGCACCGCCCTGCCGTGGTCGGGGTCATGCTCGTGCCGGTTGACGCCAAAGAGCTTGACGGATTTGCCGTTGACCATAAGCTCTCCGTTCTTGATCTCGACCTCACGAAAGCCGATCCGGCAGGTCTCAACCTCGACTACCTCGCCATCCGAATCCTTGAGCGTCAGCGCGAGAGTATAAAGATAGGGATCCTCGGCAGACCACTTGCGCGGATTCTCAATCTTCGCTTCGAGCAGAGCAAACTTGACGTTGTCCCTCTGTGGGTATCTCTCGCCGACTATCGACGACGCCGTCCTCGACGGTGGCTCGCCCAGCACCGCTTCTCCTTCGTCGTCGTAGAGCTGGGCCTCGACGGTCCATCCTTTGAGGTTCTGGTCTGCATAGTTGGCGATCTTCGGGCGGATCATCAGAGTCGCATCGGTATAGTCGTCGTCGAGGTCGGTGCGCACGGCAAAGTCGCGGATGTGCACCTGAGGGGTGGCGAAGAGATAGACGTTTCGATAGATACCGCTGAGCCGCCACATATCCTGGTCTTCGAGGTAGCTGCCGTCGGACCAGCGATAGACCTCGACGGCCAGCGTGTTATCGCCGGGCTTGAGGTATTCGGTAATGTTGAACTCGGCCGGCGTCATGCTGCCCTGGCTGTACCCGACCTTGCGGCCGTTGACCCATACGTAGAAGGCGCTCTTGACCCCGTCGAAGTGCAGAAAGATCTGCCGGTCACTCCACCTGTTGAGTATTCGAAACTGGCGCCTGTAGGAGCCGACGGGATTATAGTCGTGCGGAATAAATGGGGGATCAACCTTGAACGGATACCTCATATTGAGATAGATCGGCCTGCCATAGCCGTGCATCTGCCAGTTCGACGGAACAGGGATATCGGCCCATTTGCTGACATCGTAGCCGGGCCTGTAGAATTCCAGTGGCCGGTCGGCAGGTTTCTGGGCCCAGTTGAACTTCCAGTCGCCATTAAGCGACATGTAGAGCCGCGACTGCGTTCGGTCCACCTTCAGCGCCCTTCGCAGATGTAAGTACGGAACGACAGTGCAATGCCCCGGCTCTTTGTTTATTCCGACAATCTCAGGCCTCTCCCATTCGGGCGTCCCCGGCTGGACCGTGCGAGCCTCAAGCCCGCCTACTGCGAAGAGCGGTCCCAAAACCATGAGAATCAGCAGAGCAAACATCGTGTGTGAATAGCATCTCGGGTTCAACATTGAAATCTCCTTGTTCTTGATGTCTAGTATTCAGTCCTTGGCGCTGTCACGGTGTGCGTGATGAACTCAAAACTCAGCACCCAACACTCAAAACTGGGAACGAGTTTATCCCGGGCCGGTTATCCCGGCAAGCGTTTTCTGGGCGAATCCCAGCCGGACTCACCCGACAAAGCCTAATACCGACAGGCCTGTCCTTGACATTTTGCCGGAGCCCATCTATGTTCAACTGGGTTGATGAATCTCTTGGTGGCTATGTTTACTCACAGAAAGGATACAAGATGAAGAAGCTCTCTGTATGCCTGACAATTCT
>LJTR01000474.1 GCA_001303465.1 Phycisphaerae bacterium SG8_4 | reverse complement strand
ATTTTCAAGGGCCAAATGGGCCAATCGTCGGCAGGCCTTGAAGAAGAACCGCCTTCGTCGATCCCGTTGGCGCCCTTGCTGTAAAAGACGAAACTACTACCCTGGCGTTTGTAGACAAAAGGACCGTTGTTTTGAGGATCAATGAGCATCTGGGCGGATAGCTCGGGCTCGATCTGTCCGAGTGTCTCAGGCCAGCGGCCGGTCCTTTCTCTGTGGCGGCGAAGGGCAATCAGCATCGGCGCCACACGCCTGCTCGCCTCAAGCCTCAGACGAATCAGACGCTGTCTCTGCTCGCGCTGCCTTCGGCCTCGGTGGCTCAGCAGCCACTGCTTGAATCGTTCCGCAAACAGCAACTGTGACCTTGCTCTCTCGTCGATAAGGCGGTCAACTCTGGCTGCGATCCCGGCGTCTATCTCATTGAGGTTCCAGGGCTCGGCGAGAATCATCTCAAGCGATGTGAGTTGCTCCGGAGTTATTTCATCCCGCATGGCGGCCCTTCTGATGTTCCCTAAAGCGACCGCTTCGATAGCAATACCGACACTTCTGTAATACATCGCCGGCTGCTCCTGGAGGTGACGGGCCAGTCTGAACTGGCATCGGTATTTGTCGTAGGCCGCGTCGATACGCCCCTCCGCCAGGTCGTTGGCAGCAGCCCAGGAGAGAACAAAAGTCAGCCTCCGCATATCAGGCAACATTTGCCACGAACCATCGCTCGGGCCGGGACAGACCGGAAAGCGGGCCTTCTGCATCTGAAAGATCTCGAGCAGCGTCTGCATGAACTCCTGCTGTTGCTCGAGTTCAGCGGCAAGTTCAGGATGTTCGCTGTCGGCCCAGGGCTCTACATAGGCCGACGGACTGAGGTCGGAGAGATCATCCAGAATAGCTGCATTGTCAGGATCGGCCAAGAACCGTCCGAAGTACACCGCGGCGTTCTCGGAGTCGGGGATCGCCAGCTCAGCGTCAATGGCAGCAAGTCTCTCATCCACCGATCGAAAATCCCACCATCCGGCTTTCCAGGCAAGACAGAAAACGATTGCTGCGACAGCCGCGGCAACCAACAACAACCAACGTCGGCCAAGCCGACGTTTGGCGTGATCGCCCGTTCTTTCTCGCCCTTTGTCTTCGGACATATCTCAGATGTCCAGCTTCTCCCGTAAGTGGCTGAGCAGTTGGCCGGTCGACACACGCGTCTGCTCCATCGAGTCGCGCTCGCGCAGGGTCACGGTGTTGTCTTCGAGGCTCTGGCCGTCGACGGTGATGCAGAACGGCGTCCCGGCCTCGTCCTGCCTGCGATAGCGCCGGCCGACAGCACCTTTCTGGTCGTAGAAGCAATTGAAATATTTCTTGAGATCGTTGTAGATATTCGTAGCGATCTCCGGCATGCCGTCCTTCTTGACCAGCGGGAAGATGGCCGCCTTGACCGGCGCCAAGGCATGGTGGAAGCGCAGCAGATTCCTTGTTTCACCTCGGACTTGCTCTTCGTCGTAGGCGTCGACCAGAAACGCAAGCGCGCTGCGGTCGATGCCAGCGCTCGGCTCGATCACATAGGGGATATAGCGCTGCTTCTTCTGATCGTCGAAGTACGAGAGCGGCCCTTTGAGGTATTCGGCGGCCTCGTCGGCCAGCTCGATCCTGGTTATATAACCCTTACTCTCGTACCATTTGTTGAGCGTCCTGATGCCCCTCTGATGTTGGCGCAGGTCGAAATCGGTGCGGTTCGCGATACCCTCGAGTTCCTGCCAGTCACCCGAACCGAACGGGAATCTGTACTCGACGTCCACACACCCTTTGGCATAGTGAGCCAGTTCGTCCGAGTCGTGCTCGCGGAAATGCAGGTTTTCCTTCTTCAGACCCAGATCCAGATACCAGTTGAACCGGGCCTCTTTCCAATGCTCGAACCAGTGCTCATCCGTGCCGGGCTCGCAGAAGAACTCCAGTTCCGCCTGTTCGAACTCACGCGTCCGGAAGATGAACGCCTTGGTGGTCACCTCATTTCGGAAGCTCTTGCCTATCTGGGCAATGCCGAACGGTATCCTCACCCTGGTCGTATCGAGCACGTTTCTGAAATTGGCAAAGATTCCCTGAGCCGTCTCGGGGCGAAGGTGCATCGTCATCGAGTCGTCGACGTTGGCCCCCATCTGCGTCTCGAACATAAGCTTGAACGGCATCGGCTCGGTAAATTGGCCGACAACCCCGCAGTTGGGGCAGAGCTTTTTGCTCAGGTCTTGCGCCTGGGCCGCGACGGTGTCAATATCGACGTGTTCGGTATGCTCGTCGGCCTGCTCGGCGGCTTCTTCCTTGAGATGGTCCACGCGGGTCCTGGTGTTGCACTTTTTGCACTCGGCGATCAGATCGGCGAACTTGTCGGCGTGGCCGCTCGATTTCCAGACCATCGGATGCATAAGAATGCTGCAATCAAGCCCCACCACGTCGTCGCGCATCTGAACGACGCTCTTCCACCAGGCCTTCTTGACGTTGTTCTTGAGCTCGACGCCGAGGGGCCCGTAGTCATAACAGCTCGCCAGGCCGCCGTAGATTTCACTGGATTGAAATATAAAGCCACGCCGCTTGCACAGCGACACAATGTCCTCAAGTTTGGTGAGTTTTGCCATATTCGAGTCCCTAAATAGTCCTGATTAAACGGGCTATTATACAGAAGCGAAGGCTGATAGCAAGGATTGAAGCCGTCTCGCCCCTGAGGAGCAAGTCCCTCAGGGACGAGTTGACAAAGTCTGCGGTCCGGCGTATACTCACCGCTTTACGGTAAACGAGTCCGCCGCGGCGGAAGCATCAAGAATCGAGGAACGAGTCGTCATGAGCAGGGAAGTTGTTGCCATACTGGATTTCGGCAGCCAGTACGGTCAGTTGATTGCAAGGCGTGTTCGCGAGCAGAACGTACTTTCGCGAATCTGCCGGGCCGAAATTTCCGCCGAAGAATTGTCAAAGATGCCCCTCAAGGGCGTGATCCTCTCCGGCGGACCGGCGAGCGTCTACGACGAGAACGCGATCAGATGCGATGAGAAGATCTTTGAACTGGATGTGCCGATCCTCGGCATCTGCTACGGGATGCAACTGGCCTGTATGACGGCGTGGGCCAGTCACGGCGACCAGATAGAGGACCTGGGCGACAATTTCACCAGGCTGGCAACCACCGCGACCTGCCCTTTCGCCGCAGTAAGGCACAACAAGAAGAAGTTCTTCGGCGTCCAGTTCCACCCGGAAGTCTCTCACACACCCAAGGGCTCACAGATCCTGGAGAATTTCCTGTACGACATCTGCGGCTGCGCGGGCGACTGGAAGATGAGCGATTTTGCAGGCGAAACAATTGAGGCTGTGCGCCGGCAGGTGGGCAAAGACACCGTGATATGCGGCCTCAGCGGCGGCGTGGATTCATCCGTTGTGGCCTCGCTGATCCACAAGGCGATAGGCGATCAGCTCGTGTGCATCTTCGTCGATAACGGCCTTCTGCGAAGGAACGAACGCGACCACGTAGTCTCGACTTTCCGCAACCATTTTCATATGGACCTGAGGGTCGTCGATTGGTCGGAGCAGTTTCTGGCCAAACTCGCCGGCGTGATAGATCCCCAGGAGAAGCGCAAGATAATCGGCGCCGAGTTCATTGAGGCATTCAAGTCACAGGCGTCGAAGATTCCAAACGCCAAGTTCCTGGCGCAGGGCACACTTTATCCTGATGTCATCGAGTCGGGCTCCAAGAACGGCAACCCGGCGGCGAATATAAAACTCCACCACAATGTGGGCGGGCTTCCCGAGCAGCTCGGCTTCGACTTGGTCGAGCCCCTGCGGGATCTTTTCAAAGACGAGGTGCGCGTGGTCGGCGAGTATCTGGGACTGCCCGAGGAGATGGTCTGGCGCCATCCCTTCCCCGGTCCCGGCTTAGCGGTCAGGGTGATCGGCGAGGTCACCAAGGAGAGACTCGAAGTCCTCCGCGCCGCCGACGAAATCGTGATAGACGAAATCAAATCCGCGGGGCTTTACCGGAAGATATCACAGGCGCTGGCCGTATTGCTTCCCATCTCGACGGTCGGAGTCATGGGCGACGAGCGAAGCTACGAGAACGTTGTTGCCATCCGCGCGGTGGAAACGGTAGATTTCATGACCGCCGATTTCTCAAGAATCCCCCACGAGGTTCTCGGCATAATTTCCAACCGGATAATAAACGAGGTCCGCGGTGTCAACCGGGTAGTCTACGACGTCTCCAGCAAACCGCCGGCGACCATCGAATGGGAATGACACTCGCCGTCTCGTTCCGATACATCCTGCCATCGTGCCGTGTAGAGGTACAACGACGACACCGCCGCACTCTTGGGCCACGATCTCTTTGTCAGCCCGCACGGTAACCACCTTGGGATCGAGCGAAACCAAAGTCCGACAGGAATTCCTTTGTTCTGGCAGCCGGATCCTATGGCGAAGTCGCTGCTGCGTTTGGTTCCTCCGTGGGTGGAGCTTCTTTCTTGCAGCCGGACAGGGAGAATACCAGCCCTATCAAGACAGACAACAGAATACAACTTACTTTAAGACGTGACGCCTTCATGGCACATTTCCTCACTTTCTTTGCAAAGTGTTGGTAAGGATACTCAACTACTTAAGTTGGGAATAGTCCACACATATTACCCAGGATGACTTTCCTGCTCTGCGCTATTGCAGGATCATACTACTTTCGGATCATGATTTTTCGTTGTGCGGTTACTTTGCCGTAGAGCTTTTGCGTTTCATACGTCACTGTCACGGTCAGCTCTTCTTTGTCGCCGTTGATTTCCAGGTCGTTTGGGACACGCCACGTGTACCCGCAGGTGCCGGCTCAGCCGAAGGGCATGACGCCTTCGGCCACAATTTCGCCGTCGTCGCGTGCTATCACCACCTTCGGATCGAGCGACTTGGGCCGTTTGGCGGTATGAATCACTTTGCCGCTACCATCTTTGTACTCTTTGTCAACCATAACAGAAGTGTCATTCAGCCTGCGTATCATGATATCCAGCTTCGGATCAATCATTACCGCAGCAAATTTGATTTGGTCTCCTCGTGAACAAGGGCGATTCCCTGACGGCTCATCGAAGATGACCATCGGCTTGTTAGTGAAATCCAGCACGTACGGTTTGTCTTTGCGCACCCGCATGCCATAGACTGTCTCCCTTCCTGCTCCGGACTGACCCTGTGCATTGGTATGATAGTTATTAGAGATCGTAATATGCAATTTGTCATAGATCACATCCATGATGTTGGCTGTGTAATCGCCAACAGGAATTTCACACTTACCTACAGGATCGGGCCAGCGATCCTTAATGTTCCCGACCGGCGCCGACACGTACCCAGCCTTCTCCACAGAACCATTGAACTCGACTTTCTCCAGGTCGCGGCCGCCTTTGCCGACTTTGATCGTGCCGAGTTCTCCCTTGTATGGGCGACCTGCGATCTTGGCGCCGTCCTCCACGAGCATGAACTCAAAGAATTGGTCGCCGATCTTGTGATGCGAGTGCAGGCTCCAAGATCCCCACCAGTAGGGACCGAAATCCTTCTCGACGTCAAAAAGGAAGAACTCACGTTCGGGCCTTTCTCCCAGAAGGACTTTGAATTCGCGATTGGCGACGGTGATCTTGGCTTGTTTGAGATCCTGCCTGTTTGCCCGTTCCATCCTGCGGATGAATGACGGCTGGCGATTCTTCGAAATGCCGAGAGAGTAGATCGTCGTCTTCTCCAGCTCGCATATCGCAGTATCGGGGTCCGACAGGAATTCCTTCTCCGTTGCAGCCGGATCCGGCGTCGATGCCGACTGCGAAGCCTTGCCGTAGCCGGGGATGAGAAATCCCAGTCCTGTGAGGAGAGACAACAGAATACAGCTTGCTTTGAGACGTGATGTTTTCATGGCACACTCCCTCACTTTCATTGAAAAGTAGTAAGAATACCCAAATACTTGCATTGGAACCGACACGCGTGAACCGAAGATGCCTCGTCTCGTTGCTCGCCGACAACAGATCTACATTATTTCGCCAGGTTTTTCAATAACAAATCCAACCGACAACAATTTTTTTGGTCTCGAACGCCGGTATTCGCGGCGAGGATTCTGAATAATCTCAGAACGCTACTACGGTAGCTGTGGAGAGATCCCTTGTCTTTTTTGGCTTGCAGAGCGGCTCTTTCCACATAAAATTGTCCTCAAGAAGCAGATCTATTGCCGGTTGAAACACAAGCACGGAGAAAAGGTGGCGAACAGCCTTTGATTCTCCGGTAACTTTGAAATTCTATGAATGCACAGGAGGTTACCATGAAGAACAGTGATTTTGTCTTACCGTGCTCAGGTTGCGGCATTAGCAGGCGCAAATTTCTAACCGGCTGCGCGGCATGTGTTTCTGCGGCGGGACTGCTGGCGAGGCCGACGTCCTTGACAGCGGCGAACACTGACAGGATGCGTATTCGGGTGGTCTATTCGCTTCATGAGATAAAGCAGGCCCGCCCGGACTGGCCTAACATTGGATTCGACTTCGCCCCGGTGATGGCGCGAATCGACGCAGATCTTGCCAAGGGATGTCCGGAGTTC
>LJTR01000074.1 GCA_001303465.1 Phycisphaerae bacterium SG8_4 | reverse complement strand
ATTGGCAGACAAGGCTTTTGGGGCGATTAGCTCAGTTGGCTAGAGCGCCTGCTTTACACGCAGGAAGTCACAGGTTCAAGTCCTGTATCGCCCATTCCTCTAACCTGGCGTGTCCAGGGTACTTGCCATTCTTGCCATGCCTAATCGGCCCTTGAATCTGACGCCATTACCGTCTGAGATGCACCTTAGGGGCTTTTTTCAGAGATCGTGCGTTCAATCGGCCCAATGTGTGCCACGATGGTATGTAAGATGTGCAAGGGCATGCAAGCGGTGTGTTTTCTTCTTATCAGCCAAAATGCTGCGATAGGCTTCGTCTTACCCTCTCGAACTCCTCTGTTGCGTTCGGCTCAGAATTCCCTTTCAGTTCCACCAACTACACCTGCCACTTCAGGAACCATGCACCGAAAACGGGCAGTAACAGCCCGCAAACAAACGTATCGTTTCTACTCTCTCTTACTTCCTCACAGCCGACCGCTGCTCGACTGTCTAGTTTTTATTCTTGTTCTTCGCGTGTTTTGGCTCTCCGTCTTCTCGCCAGTGTCATGGGCGGAGAATGTCAACACCAAATATAATAGAATCGATCCACTAATTGATTCCTAATCTTTGCCTTAGCACCCGCAAATTGACTACATCTTCTTCATTATAGGCCAACAGTGTTTGCAGAGCCTGTTCGTTGTTATTGTTCAGGTAATCATACCACAGCTTTACAGCCATGTACCCGTCCAGGCCTTTGAGTATTCTGTCTATTCCCAACTTTTGCTCAACTACTTTCAGTCCACCTTTAAGATTCTGTCGCCAGCATTCGTACATCAAATCAGTGTGTTCAAAATATCTCTTGAGGTCTATACCAAGATTGGCTTCAATAAACGGAAGGTCAAAGCGGCTGCCATTATAACTGTAGATTTCGTCCACACCTTTGAGGGCTTTGAGTAAATTCACCTCGTATAAATCGCCCGCAAGTAGCTGAACGATCTGACATTCTCTGCCCTTCTCAAGAGCAATTCCAATTACGGTCAAGTCACAGTGGCAGCGGCTCAGACCAGTTGTTTCGATGTCAATATATGCGCGATACTTCATAGAGTTCTATAGGCCCACTTGCCAGTGCGGATTCAAGGGCACTGACCGGCCTTGTGCGATTCACTCGGTCAATAGTGCGATTTTATTGCACCGTTATCGCCTCCAGGCACCATATGCCAGCATCGCCCGACAGTGCGGACACATGAGGATACGCTCTTTGCCTGCCAGACCGAGTCCCTCGCTCTTGGACCAAATCTGGTCAAGGTCCTTGCTACAATAGGGGCACTTGGGTAAGCGATCTTCCGGGGCTTCTACGATGTCTACCTTACTCATCGGAATCCTCTCATCGAACTGGTTTGATATAATCCGCAACCTGTCTGATTTCGACTCTCTCCATGTCTGCATTTTAGGAATATTGCCCCCAAGAGGCAATAAGTAGTCTTTTTATCCTTGCTTGGCAAGTTATATGGGGCAAATCCCTGATACGAACGTGAGTGATTACCCTGATAGCAAAAACAGGTTCTGACCTGATTGACGGGGTTGTTGATCTCCATACTATGTATGCTGGTTGGTATTATCCAGAAAGAACGTTTGTGAATGGA
Organism: Phycisphaerae bacterium SG8_4; assembly: GCA_001303465.1. Classification (GTDB taxonomy): domain Bacteria; phylum Planctomycetota; class Phycisphaerae; order Sedimentisphaerales; family Anaerobacaceae; genus SG8-4. The sequence continues at coordinate 10,174 of LJTR01000074.1, read as the reverse complement.
AGAGCAACATCGTGAGAATCATCACAGCTAGAGCAAGAACGCCGGTTTGGAAGAGTGTTCTGTAAAATAGAAAGCGAGCCGTCATGCGAGGTGGAATAGGCTTCACGGTAATTGACCTACTGGTGGTCATTTCCCTCATCACACTGTTGATGGTGGTGCTGTTACCCGCTCTGCAAAGGGTCCAGACCTTATATTCTGCCGATACAGGGGCTGTCGAGTTATTTGAGGCGATAGAGGAGTCCGGCCTAACCCATACGTTTCCAGAGCAAGATACTGGGTCGAACTGTAACCTCCATGAATCCGGACCAGCTACTGAGTACTGGGCAGTGTTCTATGATCCGAACTGCGATCATCACCTTGTTATGTTCGAGATAGAAGTTCTGGATCAGGGCGAGATTTGAGCCCGGCTGGCAATGTACACCCCTTGAAAGTAGTGATCTGCAGGGTGATTTCAAGGGGCTAAGAACGGGTCTTTCTCACAAGCCGGTCGTTCGTTGCCCTGATACTCGACCACATTCTGAACTGTGAAAATGTCGTCCTGCGGGACTCCAACATGACGAGTTTTGAGAAATCTTACGTGTCCACCGGCAAACAACACATTTTGCCCACGCCGCTTGTGATTCATACTCGGGGTTGTTGCCAGCTTCTCGTCCAAACGAACTCGTAGCTCATCCCCTTGCATGTCCTCGAACAGGGGGTTTCTGTCTGCCATCAGAGGCATTCCAGCCAGCAGACTCAACTTCACAGGCGCGCGACAGACAATCCGGAAGCTGTAGCTGATAAGCTCACCTCCAGGAAAATCATCGAAGCGGCTCACCTCGGAGACATCGAGCTGACTGACTTTTCTTTGCATTCGACCACAGCAAATGAAATCTCGCGGACGACTATGATAGCCGAGTTTAAGCAATAGATATGGATTGCGAGTATTCGACTGACTTTCTTCACTCTGATCCCCGACTCTATGCCAGGGTCGACTGATATCGGTTGAAACCGCGGGTAGATTGCCTTCAAAATCCGAGCAGTACCTGGCCAGACCACTCCCGATCCCAGCTAACTGGTTCTGGCACACATGCTTGCGGTAGTGATGACGGGCGAAGCTGAACGATGGAATAAGAACGCTGACAGCTAACAGAACAACTGCCGCTATCGCCCCAACTTGTGCATAGTCGCTCCAGGGCATGCTCCCTGCTGCAACCGGCTCTCTGGCAGCCCGTTCGACCTTAGCCACTTGCATCAGCCGCCAAACAGTCCGTTCTGCAAGGTCGTCAGGGCAGGGCTCATCCAGCAGGGTATCGAGGGGGGCGAGGGCAGTCTTCAGTTTTGAGCGGATGTATGCGGCTTCATTGCTGCTGCTAATCAACACTTCGGCTTGAGCAGCTCGTTCCTCCGTCGTCAATTCTAATGAATGATCGAATAGTAGCTGCTTCTGTTCGTCGCTTAACATGGTTTGTCCTGAGCTTATGTCCCTGGGTTATCCTTGGATGTGTTACGCTGATACCTGCAGATTTGTTCACAAGCCAGAATAGTCTTGTTACAGGACTATATTGGTCTTGGCTATATGCCTGCAGGGTCATCTCACTATATACTTATGGCTTCTAACAAAGAACAAGGATAGGCGAGCCGAATCCAGCCTTGCTCCAGTCATAACATCAAGAGATAAATTGGTCTGAAAACATCCGCCAAGAAACAGTGCGAACCGAGTTATATCATCTCCAGAAATGGTCGATATATTGAAAGTGGGAGTATCCTTTCTGGCTTTGGAGGAGCCGGTTTCTATAATCAGAGGAGATGCGGAATGGGTGATACTGTTAAACAAAAGAAGCGATGGTTCCTGATGGCTGAATTGGCGGTACTTGTCTGTGTATTCTGTATTTGGCTTACAACGTTAGTGGCTTCCAATCTTGATGTTGCGGAGGTGGCAGTCATCAAAGTGATCGTTGAAGGAAATCCCAATAATGCAGACGCACACGAACTTTCCGTCAACAGATACCTTGAATCGAGTGACTACCAAGAGGCCGCTGAGGCTCACAAACAAGTCATCAGAGCCAAGACGACAAGTAATGCTTCTGCACATCTTATGCCCGGTGATGCCGACTGTGATGGAGATCGACCTGAAGGAGCAAGCGAGAGCTACAATACCGCCAAACGAGCAAACCCAGACAGCTTTGAAGATCACGACAACCTTGCGGCCGCATACATATGGTTAGACCGCTGGGAAGATGCTATAGAGTTTTTAGAAGAGGTTACCAGAATAGTAGCAGACGAATCGGATTCGCATCTAAGTCTCGGTGATGCCCGCTATGATGCAAATTATCCCCAAGAGGCAATTGACAGATACAACGCAGTTATCCGTTTAGATCCAGACTGTTTCGACGCCCATCTGGCCCTTGGCGACGTCTACTACGGATTAGGTCGTTACACAGAGGCCGTAGAGTGTTTTCAAGAAGCGGTGAGAATAATACCGGATTCCGCTTGGGCATGGATTTATCTTGGTCTTGCATATTCTGATTGTGGTCGCTACGAAGACGCAGTTGAAGTATACAGGCAGGTCATCATACTCAGACCAGATCTTCTCGGTTTGAATCTACTCCTTGGCGAGGCTTACTTCAAGATAGGTCATTATGACGAAGCAATAGCATCTTTTGAAAAGGTTGTAGATGCAGAGCCAGACAGAGCACAAGCCCATTACAATCTTGCTGAAGTATATCTCACAATTGGTAACAAGACTCTGGCTTTGGAGGAGTACGAGGTACTAAAGACTCTCGACGAAGAACTAGCGGATGCACTATGGGCTCTTCTACAAGACTAGTTGAGGGCAAAACGTTGTGGTCGATAATGCGCACGTGATGACAATCGATGCAGACGCCCTGATCGCACCACACCGTGGCGCTGACAAGGCAAGCTCGACATAGTCCATTCAGGCTGTCAGTCTGGACTACGTCATCTTCTGAGCCGGTCATAGATACGAGCATCCGAGGGCAGCTAAGGCAAAACGGTATTCGAACAACGGCGTGTTGCTCGCAAATGTGTTCAGGAGAGATCGGATTAGGATGAACGCAGCTTTGGCTAACTCGGCAGAGAATCGGCTCATGAACGAACGAACGGGCAGCACGACGGACCGGGTGATGACGACGTGGATATGGTCATTATCTGGAAGCTGCCGAAGTACCCGTAGATTGCTGCGGTCGGGCGTTCATCTATGGATGTCCAGCCAAGGATGGCAGGGCATTTTGCATCAAGAGTCTCGGTGCAAATGGCAAAGAAGGTGGTGCGGGCTCTGAAGCATACCTACTCCAGCAGAGACGATATCTCATTTCACGCGTCTCGCCTCTCTTGTCCCCGGCATCGACAAGCAGCAGAGTCACTACCCGCGAAGCATCGCGGCAGATTATCGACCTCGTCGCCCAGGAAGAGGCTCTGGTTCAGCCTGACCCGAATGCAGCCACTTCTCTGCCATGACGGCATAGTCTTTGAGATCGACGAGACAGTCAGCTTTGCCGCATACCCTCTTATCGAGGCTGAGCCCTGCAGGAAGTGATGATATAGGATTGAGCCGAGTCCAGAGGGCCGGATATGTCGCATTCACGCCAGATTATCTGTCAAACGTGCCCACCAGAGCCCCCAGGACGCCCGTGGCGCATCGTAAGTGCTATAGCCCCCCCCCGAAATCCTCAACTTAACTGTGGACATTCGCCTCATAAACGCCCCTCAGGATGTGTGCTTTCGCCGGTGAGGCCCGGTTGTGCCGACGATCTACCTTTACGGCAGAGCATCAGGTCTAATGTCAGAGATCGCGCTTTGAATAGGCCCAAAACCGATTATAGGCTGAAAATCGGCCATATTGGTCCAATCAAGTGAAACTGACCTGCGTTCTTGGGCGAATAACGAGGGTACGTATTAGCAGGGCTAATACGAGTATGAGGGCGCTATGTAAGGTTTGCCGTCCATGGGTTCATGATGAAACATCTTTGGAGACAGATATGAACTCTCTTCTTCACTTTAGTCTTTTGTGTAGCAATTTTATCCACTATAATGAAAGGGTCTGACTTAAGGGAAGGCTCACTGTTGCCGATAAACTATATACTTCTTCAATTACCATATGTCGACTTATTATCTGCACCTGGACTTATGTCAGCTCTGAGCCCTGGTGCGCCCTCTGCCAGCCATTTCAAAGAACGAACCCGCCTTGGACGGTAGCGATTTCACCAGCAGTAGTAACCCTGGTTCTTCTTGAATAAAGGGGAATTTGCCCTGGGGTAGATATTTCTTAGACTTTATTAAGAGCACCAAATTACTGCTCACAATATAGGAGGGGACAAAGATGACCTTCAGAAACATAGTCACTTTCGTGGTTACATCAGTCTGTGCATTGCTCGTTACCACTTCCTGCTCGTCAACGGACGTGTACCACTCGTCTGGCAAGAGAGTGGGTCACGGTCCGCCCGCACACGCTCCAGCACACGGGCATCGCCGCAAGCAGGTTGCAGGGGTGGAGCTTGTTTTCGACACCGGCTTGGGGGTATATGTCGTCGTTGGACATCCGGACCATTACTACCATGAGGGCTATTTCTATCGTCTGACTGGCGGGGTATGGGAGATGAGCCTGAAGATTGACGGCGCCTGGGCCTGCGCATCCGAAAAACCTCTGCCGCCGGGACTTAGAGCCAAGGGCAACGGCAAGCTCAAGGACCGCGGCAAAGCCGTAGCGAGGGGAAAGGGCAAAAAGAATAGATAGAGATAGCTCGTGCGATGAGGAGATGGCCGATGATATCGTTGGGCAAGAGTCATCGTCTTGGCTTGTAGCGGCGATGATTGGAAGGCAATAAAGAAGATCACCAAGGCCTTCAACAGCTCCACGATCTCGGGGCTGCATCTTCTTAAACGACAAAAGACGAGATTGTCCGACCTTCTCATACTAGAACTGATTCAAGAAAAGAGGTGTTAACATGTCCGGACTAACAGGCTTTTTAGCATTATCTTCCCTCGGATTGGCCACTGTTGCAGTTGTGTGGTTGGCAAGAGTGCGCAAGGGTTTGTCAGAATTAGGCATGAGACTGCTCGAATCCGAAGACATAGAGAAAATCATTGCGGCTGCCGAAAAGACGGCCTCGTATGAATCTCGTATGGCCGGATGCGAAGGCAGAACAGAGCAAAGTGAGAATAAGCTCTCAGAGCATGAGACTAAGCTGGCTAAACTCACCGCTGGCCTTGGGGCAATTGAAGAGATGGCGAACAGCAATAGGACCGGCTTATCCGAGGTCTCGGAGAAGACGGTCTCGTTGGAATCTCGTATGGCCGGATGCGAAGACAGGACAGAACAAAGCGAGAACAAGCTATCAGAACATGGGACAAAGTTGAATGAGCTTGCCAGTAAACTGGAAGCGGTCGAGCGGATGCTTGAGGAGCATGCGACAGGTCTTGCCCAGGCCAGTCAGAGCATGAAGGTCGTGGCTGACGAAATTCAGAGTCTTGAAGAGTTCCAGACTGCCACTGAGAAAGCTCGCAATCTCATTCTCACGGCCTTCAATGATATGCACGCAAGTATGCCTCCTGAGGAATTCCTGGAGACGAGCGTGGATACTGCCGAGACTGGAGAAACCTCGCCGGAGCCCAAACAGGGACAATGGGATTGTGAGAGCCAGACGGACTTTTAAGCCATATTCTCTGAAGTAAAGCCCAAGTACCGGTAGCCTCAGCGAATTCGGCCTAGCCCTGCACATTCATACTCCTCAAGCCGCATTCGTTAATTCTGCGCCTGAAAAACGTCGTATTTGGGCCTTGTCTGAAACTCCGGCCGGTCTGTACACCCACAATGGATACACCTTGTCTGTGCAGGCAGTGACCTCTGCCCGCTGATAGCGTCCGCATTCGAGGCAGAGTGGATTCAAGGCCGCCAGCATACTCTCCTTTGCCGCGGGCTTCTTTTACGTGCCCCGACAGCTCATCGGTATTTGGTCTAACCGCTGTTGTATTTGCTCTTCTCCGGCCACAATCACACTCGATTTATTGCCGACATCATTGCGGCCGGTCAGCCTCAGAGTTTCGCGACATTTCAGCTTGAATTGAAGTCAATCTCACTTTTCAAATTGACGGAGTAGTTGCAGGTCAATAGAATTGCCAACCTTGTGAATCGTCTTAAGTGAACGATACCTGGTCCGAAGGGTGTGCATGGCGCGCCATTCTTCTCGCGTTAGAATTGAGGTTGTGGAATGACAAGGATTAATGAGAATTTCCTGAAGTTGCAGGCGGGATATCTGTTCCCAGAGATTGGGCGAAGAAAGAGGGCGTTTCAGCAGGCAAATCCCGACGCCCGGATCATCAGCATGGGAATCGGTGACGTGACTCAGCCTCTGGCGCCGGCTGTTGTCGAGGCGATGAAAGAAGCGGTCGACGAGATGGGCCGGATCGAGAGCCTGAAAGGGTACGACGACGGCGGCGTGGGATACGAGTTTCTAAGGCAAGCCATTTGCGAGAACGACTACAAGATGCGCGGTGTCGATGTCGATGTTGACGAAGTATTCGTCAGCGATGGAGCAAAGTGCGATACGGGCAACATGCAGGAGGTGTTCGGACTGGAAAATGTCGTAGCTGTTTCGGATCCGGTCTATCCGGTTTACGTGGATACCAACGTTATGGCAGGCAGGACCGGTCCGGCGGCAGGAGAGGGCAGGTACGAGGGGATTGTCTATATGCCGTGCGACGAGCAGAACGATTTTGTGCCGGAACCGCCTGACAAGGAAGTGGATCTTATTTACCTTTGTTTTCCGAACAACCCGACCGGGGCGGTTGCATCAAAGAAACAGCTCGCCAAATGGGTCGATTATGCCCGGCTAAATAACGCGATCATTCTCTTCGATGCCGCCTATGAAGCATTCATCTCCGATTCCGACCTGCCGCACTCGATATACGAAGTCGATGGAGCGAAAGATGTTGCTATAGAGTTCCGAAGCTTCTCCAAGACTGCGGGCTTCACCGGTGTCCGATGCGCGTTTACCGTCGTGCCCAGACAGCTGAAGGCCCAGACGAAGGCCGGCGAAGCCGTTGAGGTGGCCCCGATCTGGAGGAGGCGTCACTGTACCAAGTTCAACGGCGTCTCCTATGTGACCCAGGCAGGCGCTGCGGCAATTTACACCGCGCAAGGCAAGAGGCAGGTCAGAGAAACAATAGACATTTACATGAGCAACGCCAGACTGATCCGCGAGACGCTCGGTGAGATCGGCTACACTCTCTACGGCGGCGTCAACGCACCATATATCTGGCTGAAAACTCCCGAAGGCATCGGATCCTGGGAATTCTTCGACACATTGCTCAATAAGGCGCACGTCGTAGGCACGCCCGGCGCAGGCTTCGGCTCAGCGGGGGAGGGGTACCTGCGCCTCACAGCCTTTGGCAGACCTGAGAGCGTTGAAGAAGCCCTGGATCGCATCAAAGCGATATCCTGATGGCGGAGACAACCGCATATATCGGCCTGGGCAGCAATCTTGGCGACAGGAAGAGCTATATTGACAACGCGCTCAAAATGCTTTCCGCCTCAGGGCAGATCGAGCTTGGGCCCGTGAGTGAAATAATCGAGACCGAACCGCTTGGGAAGGTCGATCAACCCAGATATCTCAACGCGGTTGCCGAGCTGAAGACTACCCTGTGTGCTGAGGACCTGCATGGGACGTTGGCCGGTATCGAGGCTTCGCTGGGCAGGGTCCGGCAGCCGAGGTGGTCTTCGAGAACGATTGATCTGGACCTTCTGTTGTTCGGGCCCGGAACAATCGACAGCCCTGATCTGACCGTTCCGCATCCTCAGATGCACCTGCGAAGCTTTGTGCTCAGAGGGCTTTGTGCACTCGATGGCGATTTGATTCATCCCGTGCTGAAAGAGCCAGTCGCCGAGCTGGCCCGCCGATTGGGCGGATCGGATTTTGCCCTCGATTCCAATTTGCCGCAACTGGTTGCTGTCGCCGGCAATATTGGCGCAGGAAAGACCACTCTTGCGAAAAAGCTGGCTTCGAAGCTTGGATCCGGTGTCTTGTTCGAGGCCTACGACACGAATCCCTTTCTGCCGAAAGTCTATGCCGGCAGCAAAGAGCTGGCCTTGGATAGCCAACTCTATTTCCTGACCAGCAGGCTCAAGCAGCTAGACCTGGACGCCTTGACGCCGGGCCGCCTTTGTGTCAGCGACTACGTCTTCGACAAGGAGCTGATTTACGCCAGAGTCCTGCTTGACAGCCAGCAGCTCGAATTGTACGAAGAGATATACCATCGGCTTGCCGTTAAAGTCGCCTCGCTAAAGCTCGTCATATTTATGTGCGATTCGGCACAGAACTGCCTTCAGCGGGTACACAACCGCAATCGCCCTTACGAGCAGCAGATTGCGTTGCCGTTCCTGGAGGCGCTCGGCAGCGACTACGAGCAGCTTTTCAGCGACTGGAAGGTGAGCCCGATCATCCGTGTGCCCAAAGCCGAAGATGCTGATGTCGAACATCTGGCCGATCAGATAAGGTATTATGCTGCTGATGATTTGGCTGGTGCCGACGACGCCAAGTGAGTCTAAAGTATAGAAGAGCCTGGAGGGGCTTCGAGATGGAAGTTGCAGAGACAATCGCGCAGGTCCGAAGCCTGGTGGGAGCAGCCCGCGGGCGGGGCAAGAAGGTCGGCCTTGTGCCTACGATGGGCGCACTTCACACCGGCCACGTATCTTTGATCGAGGCGGCGGTGAACGATTGCGACTTTGTTGTGGTGAGCATCTTCGTGAACCCCACACAGTTTGGCCCCGGAGAGGATCTGGAGGCCTATCCCAAGCCGTTCGAGGCCGACCTTGAGATCTGCGCAAAGGCGGGCGTTGACCTGGTTTTTGCGCCGGCGCCTGAGCAAATGTATCCGGCGCAGAATCTGGCCTGGGTAACCGTCGAGAGGCTGACCGAACCGCTGTGCGGGCGGGGCAGGCCGATTCACTTTCGCGGGGTAACAACCGTCTGCACGAAGCTGTTCAACATTGTCGGTCCGGATGTTGCGTATTTCGGCCAGAAGGACGCCCAGCAGGCGACAGTTGTCAAGCGAATGGTCGCCGATTTGAATATGCCGCTGGAGATTGTCGTTTGCCCGACAGTTCGCGAGCCGAGCGGCCTGGCCGTCAGCAGCAGGAATCAATACCTCAGTGATCGGCAGAGAGAAGAGGCAGCAAATATCCACAAGTCGCTCGAAGAGTGCCGTCGGCTGATCGAGGCAGGAGAAACCCAGGCCGCACGAATCATTGCCAAGGTGCGGGCGAAGCTCCAGGAGGTTCCGTCGATGGAGATTGAATATGTAGATGTTGTCGATGCCGAAACGCTTGAGAGCCTTGAGAAGGTATCAGGGCGGGTTCTCGTAGCGGTTGCTGTCAGAATCGGTGCAGCGCGACTGATCGACAACATTGTGCTGGAAACTGGTGGGTAAAATTGTATAATGCCGGCACAATGGTGGTCGGTAAGCTGAGTGCCGAGGGACGATAGACAAAGTATGTTTGTGAAGATTCTCAAAAGCAAATTGCATCGTGCGAGGGTAACAGAGACGAAACTCCACTATCCGGGCAGTATCGAGATAGACTCTGCCTTGATGGATGCGGTGGACATCTTGCCTTACGAATCTGTTCTCATAGCGGACTTGAACAACGGCAGCCGCGTGGAGACCTACGTTGTCCCTGCCGAAGCCGGCTCGGGAAGGGTCGTAGTACTTGGCGCAGCCGCACAGTTGATCGAGCCAGATGACATAGTCATTATTATGAGCTTCGCCTTTCTGACGCCCCAAGAGGCCGGCCAGTTCGAGCCGAAGGTGGTCGTGCTCGACGAGAACAACAAGATCACGGCATAGCTCCGGCGAGTACGGTATATGAACGTTTGCCAGTATCTGCTAAGACGAGAAATCGGCAATCGAAAATGATTTATGTATCCTGAACTCTTCGAGATACCTTTTGTCCACACGAGCCTCAGAGCGTACGGGCTTATGATGGTCCTTGGCTTCATAGCGGCTGTCACACTGATCAAGCGTCTTGGCCGCGGTATCACGTCCGATCCGCAGTCAATTACTAACCTGGCTCTGTACTGCCTGATCGCCGGTGTGGTCGGGGCTCGTCTGTTCTTCATAGTCCATCACTCTGAGAGCTTTCGGGGACGTCCGCTTGATGTCTTCGCCATCTGGGAGGGGG
>LJTR01000073.1 GCA_001303465.1 Phycisphaerae bacterium SG8_4 | reverse complement strand
CAGGGCGCTGACATTCTTGATCGCCCCGAAGTATGCCAGCACCCTATGGACCGTCATCTTGCGATACAGCCCCCGCTCCTCGGGCATGTAGCCTATCCGACTCTTGGCCCGCTCGATAGAATCACCTGAGAACAGTTCGATGCTGCCGCGGTCCGGGCGGATAATGTTCATGATCATGCGGATGGTGGTCGTCTTGCCCGCTCCGTTGGGGCCGAGAAAGCCGTAGATGCTCCCGGCCGGGACCGTCACGTTCAGGCTGTTGACGGCACGAACGTCGCCGAAGAATTTACAGACATCCTTGATTGCTACTGCGTCCATATTCGATGCTCTTCTAGGTTGAGCCCAACTTTGGCCACAAGGATATCATCCTCGTATTACAGAGTACAGTCAATTCTGCTGCCTGGCCTCTTTCAGTCTCGGCCGGCGGCAGCAGAGTCGGCGGAGACGCTGAATGTTTGAGTCTTGGTCTTGTCCTTCCACGATGCCACTATGCTTCGGGCCGGGATAGCAAGTTCGCCGTATTGGCGGGCTTCATGCGAGAAGTTGGCCACCAGTTCGACTTCGTTGCCCAGGACCGTGCGCTGCAGCAGCCTGTCGCCGCTCAGCCAGTTGAACTCGGTCATTTGCGAGAAACCCAATTCACGATGCAGAGGCGAGAAGAACTTGTAGTATCTCTTCATCATCTCACGGTGTTTGGCAAACTCGTCCAGGTTCATGTGATAAAGAGGAGGGACCATATACAGAAGGGCCGTGAGCTCGACGGTGCCGATCATGTTGTCAAACTTCAGACTGCCGTTCTGCCAGTGGTTTGTTGTCACTACCGAATCGTGATAAACAATTTCGTACAGCGGCAGACGAAAGCGCGGATCGTAGCAGAAGAATTGGTATTGTTCCTTCATGGGCACCTGTTTGACGAAAATCTCCGGACCGTCCGGGGGATAATACCGCCCCAGAAAGTACTCCGAGTCCCGGTTCTTCATGTCGGGATCGCCCCAGCCGAAAAGCGGGCCAAAGATACCTTCGGAAACACAGATCACTTCGGCGAAAAGATGGCAGCCCCCTTCGGAGCCGACGGGTACTTTGAAGGTTTCACCGATCCAGCGCATGCGGTCGGCGCGGGCGCGGGCGTCGTCGGCCTGGCCGGCTCGATGGCGCGGGCTGTAGTCGTCGTACAATTCGCCGTAGGCGTCGCAGTCGACGAAGTAATAGCTGTAGGGCACGTTTTGCATGTGCCGACGGACACGCTTCTCCACATACGGACGCGCGGCAAGGGGCGAGAGTTTTCCGCCGACGCCTTTGAAACCGCTCAGCGCTGTGCCGTCCCGGCGGATAATTAGACCTGTATCGTACAGATGCTGATCGAACTGCGCCGTGGGCCAGGTCTCGTCGGTACCGAGCAGAGCCGGGTCATGTATGCTGTGGTAGGAATCGTAGGTGCCGAACAGGTAACCCATTTCGTCGGCGAGCCTGGCGACTGCGGGCCGTTTTTCGGCGCCCTCCCAGCCGGCAACGCACAGGCGCATCCGATCAAAGCCGTGCTGCTGAAATTGCCTGAGCATCTTGACTGAAACGCCGTCGCCCCATTGATCGGGAGCCAGCACAAACTTCTCGAACGCGCTGTGCAGCAAAAGGCTGTTCATCCGGCACAGTTCGGCCGGTGACAATGTGTCACGGTCTCTTTCGAGCAATTCGATCACTTGCCCGTGAAGTGGTGCTTGGCTCCATGAATGGTCATCGAAGAAGTCCTTTCTGCCAATCAATCGTGACAGCTCATTGGCGACTTGAGTCTTGGTGTAATTGTCGGGCCACTCTGATTTTGATATTCGAATAACCTCGCCCCACTTCCCGGGCTCCATGAGTTCTTTGATTCGTTTGCCGACTGAAGGGCCGCTGGCCTGAGCCTGCTCGATGAGTTCTTGACAAAACGACCGCCATTTGTTCCTCGGGATATCGTGACGCGAGAACGGTTCGTCACCCCACAGGTAGATGTGGGCAGCCCCCAACAATCTTTCCGCCCTTGGGGTTTTTCTGATCTTCTCGGCCATGGCGACCAATCGACCCTGCTGCTCGAGCCAGTCGCGAAATTTCTTCGCCGGTTCAACGGGCGAGTCGTTGTCCGATAGTCGAATTAAGAATCCGTACTCTTTTTCGGTCTGAAAAGGCGTGAATTCATGGGTGAATGTCATCTCCGGCTTGCCGTCTTTTCGACCAAAGTCAATGGCGTTGTTATATGGGTTGGTCGCGATATATGTCACAGACAGGCCTTCGCAGTCGAGACCCCAGAAAGGCATACTGAGGCCTTCGAGCGTATTCCACCGGCCATGCTCAATCATGTACTCTACCCAGCGGGGATTGTCGAGCGGTATCCAGGACCCTTCTGCGCGAGGCCAGACGAGTCCCCTGACGTTCTCCGACAGTTGCAGGAGCGGCCAGATGAATCCGCCGCTTTCCTGCGACGATATTCTCACCGAAAGATCATTCTCTTGGAGTTCAACAGCGATGCTGATCTTTTTATCTTCCAAATCCCATTCGACAAGGTTACCGGTTCGCGCGACCTTGCCGGGCCGACCCAAACCGGATTGGCCCTGTGACAATTGAATCGATCCTGCTGCCGCCGGGCGGGCCGTGATTTCCAGCGTCTGAGGCGATACTTCGATCGCCCAGTACTCGTTGCCAAGTGTGATTCGCTGGGATTGGGCGGCCCATACTGTGCAGCCAAGAGCAGCAGCGACGCAGAAAATGATGGAGAGGCCTTTGTGCATCCTTGCACTCCGCAGGGTAAGATTACCCTATCCGATACTTCGTGTGCAGCTTGATTTAGTCCTCCGCCGCGGACATCCAACACAAGGTCAGCCGCTCGGGGCCTCAGGATATGTCAAAGACCTTGGTCAGTTGCGTGATTTCAAACACTCTCTTGAGATTCGAACTCAGGTTGGACAATTGCAGCGTGCCGCCGAGTTCGACCACCTTTTTGTGGACTCTGACCAGAAGGCCCAGGACGGCCGAGGTCATGAACTTGACATTGACGAAATTGAGAATCAGTTTTTTGTCCTCGTTCTTCTCAATCACCGCTTCGAGAGCATCCCGAAGCTCCCGTATCTGCTCCTCATCAAGGATTTTTTCTTCGGTGAACGTAACAAACGTGACATCCAATCCGTACTCCACCTCTATTCTCGGTTGTCCCTGTTCCATGAGCATCTCCTTATAGCACCTAAATGCTGAATTCTCTCTTCTGTGCCGGTCCGGGCCTCAATGTCCTCGAAATCGGAATGGCAACGCGGCAGCATTATACCGGATAGTTTTTGAGAATGCCAGAAGTACCTTAGAGCAGCGGCATATTTGCCCGGAAAGTAAGCTGCGGCCCCCTGCCGCACGGTGTGTGCCCTCATTTGAAATGGAAGAAAACTCTCCAATATTCCCACAGGCAGATGTTGTGCTTCTGCGTTTAATATGTAGCGTGCCTGTCGAAGGGCAGTTGGACTGTTTTTGAAGCATTTAGAGTTTGCACGGAGAAAAAAGCATGGCTGAAAATACAAATAAATCATTCAATCCGAGGGCATTCGCCTCGGTCTTAGCCGGGCTTTCGTTTGCTTTGATGGTTGTAACGGGGCTGGCTCTGTTTATTGCACCTTCCTGTCGGATTGCCAGCGACACTTCCTGGACGGTGTGGGGCCACAACAAGGACCAGTGGGTCGCCGTGCACGTCTGGCTGAGCATCGCGTTCATTACCGCCTCTGCAATACATATCTATCTTAACTGGAGCGTCCTGACAAGTTACTTCAAGAGCAAGATCCGGAAGGGATGGGCTTTTCGGGCCGAGTGGCTTGCCGCACTTGCTGTATGTGCAGTCCTCTACGCCGGTTCCGCCCGCGAGTTGGCCCCTTTCTCGTCTCTGATGGCCTGGAAAGAGACTTTCAAGCATCCTGCAGCGGGTGCCTCCGGGCCGGGCGCAGGCTCACGCAGGGGCCGAGCTGCCGGACAACAAGTACGAAATCTCGCCGTCCAGGCCGAATCTGCCCCTGCAGGCGAGCAGCAGGGCCACATCGAGCAGCCCCAAACATCAGGGCACGGTCCGGGTCGAGCCGGCGGAGGGATGGGACAAAAGACACTAAGTCGGTTTTGCAGCGACGAAGGAATTGACCTCTCGTGGGCAATATCTCATCTCAAAAGCCAGGGCCTCACCGTCAGAGACACAATGACCATGCGGCAGATTGCCGATGCTCTCGGCGTGCATCCCCGGGAGCTTCCCGCCGTCCTGCAGCCCAGGCAATGACGAGTGATTATTATAAGATCAGGAGTTCTGCAAAAGTTCAGTTATGGTGCGCACGATTGAAATTTGGGGTTTCTGCGCGGGTAAGTAGCTTTACGAGTCAAGTTTATGATCTTACTCGCGCGAATTTACTGCCCTGAAGGGTATAAGACCTTCCGCTGGCAGTGCCTCTTCATGGTTTCTCCGGCACAGGCCTATCAACCACTTCTGCTGCTCGACCGTGAGATATGGTCGCAATACTAACACGTGTTCAGCAATGCGCCGTTCGATCTGGCTGTGGGCCAGGATCAGCTTGTCTATCTGCTGCAGTAACTCTTCGTCGGCGCTCTTGGAGTCCTCAAATAGGGCAAGCAGCGCTGCCCTTTCAGCCATTAGAATATCACGGAGCCGCATGGAATCTGCCTCGAAGCCAGAATCCCTGTCCCGTAAGATGCTGACTTGCCCTTCATCCAGTCTCAGTCTGCGCGCCAACCTGTCCCTGGCTCTCAGACGCATGCCGTAACCACCTCCGCCTCCACGACCGGCACGGCTTCCCCGGCCGGCGCCGACTCCACGGACGTATCCATTGCCCCGGCCACGCGGCCCGGGCCCGCCGAAGCCATCTTGTCTACCACCACCAACGCGACCGCCCGTTCTGCTGATTGGCCCTCTGACAATCTCAGCACAGAGGCCCATCAGGTAATCCTGATTGCTCGCCGGCAGTTTCCCGCGAAGTTCGACCACATGTTCGCCCACTCGCCTCATCAGATGCCCATGCGCCCCGATAACGTTCTCAGTACGTTCCAGCACCACTTCATTCGGGCTGCAAGGATCCTCGAGCGCCAAGGCAAGGGACTTCTGCTCTTGCGCCAGACTCGACGTTAGTCCATTCAACTCCGCCTCGAATCTCTCCTCCAGCTCGATGGCGGCTCCGGATGCTTCGCTGAGCCACTGTCGCGAAGGTCCGGCTCCTGCTTCTTGGCGATTGATCACGGTCATGCGAGCGTTCAGGAACGCGCCCGTCCCGCAAATGAACGAGACTATCGCAAGTACCGCTGCGCGCTTTCGATTCATTGCTCGGCCCCCGTCTCAGCCGGATCGTCTTCCAGAACGAGCCACGCCAGCTCGCTGGACCATTGCAGGCCCAGTGCGGCCAGATATTCCGGTTGGCTCTGCGAAGATGCGATCGGCGGTTTCTTGCCGGTGACACTGTATTCGCCCAGCTTGTGGCCGAGGCCAACGGCGATGATTATTGAGGCCGCGACGCGCAACACCTGCGGCAGAAGCCTCTTGATTCGAGCATGCGTTGCCGGGCGCTGAACGCTCTCTGGCTGCGCCTGCTGTGCCAGAGCGACGACTCGATCACCAACGTTGTGTCCGGCTGTCTCCACCTCCCAAAGCCCCAGTGTGTCCGAGAGCTTCGCCGCCTCCTGGACACGTCGCGAACACTCATCGCAGGCAGTGATATGTTCATGTACTGCTGCGGCCTCGGGTTCGGCAAGATTACCCGCCACATACTCGATCAATTCGATACCATCTATATGTTTCATTGCACGCACCTATTAGTTAAACGGCTGCGAATCTCGCAAACTGCGGCCTATTCGACATAATATTTCACTTTGTCAAGTTTTTCCCTCAGATTTGCATACGCTCTGACCAGCAGGGACTCCACTGCCGAGCTGCTCCAGCCGGTAACCTCCGCGATCTCACCGTGGCTTAAGCCCTGATACCGATGCAATATGAGCGCCATGCGCTGCCGCTGCGGCAACCTTCCCACAGCCGCTTTCACAAACTCCACGAGTTCCTTTCTCTCGGCGGCATCATAGTCGGTCCCAGCTTCCACATCGAGGGCCGCGCCATCAAGCGGCGCTGCTTTTCTGGCCAGCGATCGCTGTGCGTCAAAACAGAGATTGACTACGATGCGATACAGCCATGTTGTGAACCTGGCTGTGGGCTTGTAGTTGCCGGCAGCTCTGTGGACGCGCAGGAACGCTTCCTGGGTGATGTCTTCAGCCAGATCCCATTTGCCAAGCGTCCGAAAGGCAAGATCAAGAACTCTCTGCTGGTGTCTCCGAACAAGCTCGCCGAGAGCCGACATGTCCTGCCGGCCCAGCTTGAGCATCAGTTCCTCGTCGGTGGTTCCCTCGGTTGTCATCGGAGTCCATACGATCTGAACCGCAATCTGTTCTTGTCAATGTCGGCTGCAATCCGGCTCGACAATATCTTCGCCATGCGGTGAGTATAGCAGCCTGTGAGACCTACGAACACTTTTTTTCAGTGCGCTCGAAAATTCTCCGCAGGTCTGCGGAACATTGCCACGTTAAACAACCACAAGACCTGAAGGTTGTGGTTAAGCCGGCAAAGAAAGAATGAAAAGGTGCGTGACGTAACTGAGCGTTGAAATCGAACTTACAGCACAGCAATCAAGGAGAACAAGAATGAGAACGAAACCGTCACTGAGTATTTTGCTTTTCGCAGTCGCTATTATTGGGTTTGTGGTTGTCTCTGTCAACGAGAGGACATCGGCGCAACCGTACATGGATGAGCAGTGCCGCGAAGGCGGATCCTGCGGGGCCGCAGTTGACTCGCAAATGCCCATGCAAGGTGGTGGGCATGGGCCGGGTCGAGGTTGGTCTCACAGAGGCAGAATGGGCGGCTGGATGGTTGGGACCGTAACACAACCAGCCCAGCAGCAGTGCAGCGATTGCGAAAGCGGCCGGCAGAGACGTGTAATCAACGGTGCTGCTGCAGACGGTTGTGGCAATCAGGGATTTGCCCAGGGGGCAGGTTGCAGCAGCGCCGGTGGTCACGGCGGCAGCTTTTCGTGCATTTCCGGTGATGGCCGAGGACAGGGTCGCGCGGGTCTCTGGGGTCAAAGTTGCGCCCGGAACGCAGGTTGCCGAAGCGGTGGTTTTCGTGGCCGTGCTTTGTCCTACAATTGCGGCCGTGGGCGCCGACAAGGTTGGGCGAGAGATAAGGGCCAGGGTTGCGATCAAAACCCGGGCCGCGGAGGCGGCAAAGGTTGTAGCGGCTGTTGAGTCCGCTCTATGAGTAGCTCCAGGCTCTGTGGCGTGCCCTTCGGACAGGCACGCTGCCACCGGCAAGACGCAAATGAGTTGGCACACCGGGCATCTATTGCGATGTCTGTTGTGCCAATTTCATCTTCTCAAGCTTTATTTGTGCTTTGAGCCTCGCCAGCTTCGCTCTCACCACGTCCGCAGAAGATGTCAAGCCGCGATCAGTCTCTCGGGCAATCAGCTTTTCACATTCGCGCAGAGTTGCCACGATCTTCTCGTGGATCTCTATCCGTTCAGAATGAGTCGGGCGCAGATCGGCTTCGGCGTAAAGCATTGCCACGGTTGCTTTTGCAACTTCCCCGGCTGAGATTCGACCGGCATCAGCCAGTCGGTTCTTCTCCTGAACAACGGTCTTGAGGATCTCATACCGCTCTTCAAGTAGACCCCGGAGTCTCTGGCTGCTGACGGTTCGGGTCTTGTTCTGATCTTCTCCAGCGTGACCACTCGGTCCGGCCAGATAGATTAGAAGCAGGCTGCCGGTGACACAATAGCAAGCCAGTTTTTGACGTGCTGACATCGTGATCTCTCCTTTCTCTCTCACTGACGGGTGCACACAATCTGTGCGATCCAGCCTTACCTCGGCTGCCGAAAGAACAGACGCCGATCCGGGGATAATGTGACAGAATAGCTTGTGCTTTTCACGGAAAATCTCTGGCAACTATCGGATCGGCGGACCTTTCTTGCGCTTCGGGGTCAATCACGCTTGACAAGCGGACGATTAGCGGCGATTCTCCTCTCCATGGCTGGCTCTGATGACATCGCGTTACTTGCGAAAGATATGTCTCTGGCTTTTGACACCGGCGCCGTGCTGGAGGATTTCTCGCTCGAGGTCTCGGCCGGGCAGAAGATCCTCATGACCGGACCGTCCGGCTGTGGAAAATCCACTCTTCTAAAGTGCTTCCTCGGACTGGCGGTCCCCAAGAGCGGCTCTATAGCCGTCAGCGGCCAACCCCTGACGCCGGCAACGGTCTGGAGCCTGAGAACGAGAATTGCTTACGTCATGCAGGAACCCGATCTTGGCCGGGGAACCGTCCGCCAAATCGTCGAAAGGCCGTTTCACTATCACGCAAACGCCCATCTTCTGCACAGCGTTGAAAGGCTCAACGAGTTGATAGATTTGTTCGGACTCGGCATCGACCTGCTTGACAAAAATGTCTCCAAGCTCTCAGGCGGCGAAAAACAGCGGATAGCTCTGATAGTCGCCATCATGCTCGACCGGCCGATCTTGCTGCTGGATGAACCGACTTCAGCGCTCGATGCCCAATCCAGAAAGACTCTGAGCCGATATCTGCAATCACGCACGAATCTCACTGCACTGGTGGTGACACACGACACCGACTGCTTCACATTCGCTGACAACATTGTAAACCTGAAGGCCCACGTACCAGGAGAGGCGAAATGAACATCCAGGATATCGCTCCCTGGCAACTGGCCTCGGCCTACCTTCTGCTGATACTGCCCCTGGCCGTGATTCTATGGTACAGAGTGCCGATCCTGGGGCGGACGGCACTGGCTGTTTTGCGTATGACGGCCCAACTGGTCTTTGTCGGGCTCTACCTTCAGGTGATATTCGAACTCAACAACCTGTGGCTGAATCTCGCCTGGCTCAGTGTAATGGTTTTGGTCGCTGATGTCTCAGTCGCGCGTTCATGTGGGTTGCGATTGACTCGAATTGCCCTGCCTTTGTTTGCGGCGCTGCTGCTCGGGACGGCAGCACCCATGCTGATATTCACGGGGCTGATCCTGCGATGCGAAAGCGTTATGGATGCCCAATATGCGATTCCCATCGGCGGCATGATACTCGGCAATTGTCTGCGTGCGGATATCGTCGGGATCCGGACGTTCTACAACTCGATACGGACAAGCGAAAAATCATTTCACAATTCTCTGGCCCAGGGCGCACTGCTTCAAGAAGCGGTTCGCCCGTTCATAACCGAAGCCTGCGAGTCGGCCCTGGCCCCTGCCGTGGCCACGATGGCAACCATCGGACTGGTCTCGCTGCCCGGAATGATGACGGGCGTCATCCTTGGTGGGGCCAGCCCCTTCACGGCAATCAAATACCAGATCGCGATAATGATCGCCATATTCTCCGGAACGTCCGTGACAGTTGCACTTGGCATCCGTCTGACCATGCGATCGGCGTTCGATCACTATGGCCTGCTCAAAGAATCGATCTTCAAAGACTCCGGGAACTGAGGAGCATTGGGATTCGACTTGCCAATTCCCTAGGGTGTCGCCGAAGCGACCTCAGGCGGGCAATTGTGTGTCAACCGTTTCGTGCGTTTGGGCGTCCTACCCTGTATAGTAGCCAAGCGCATGAACCAGATGCGAACTTGTTGAAAGGAGCTGTTAGAATGTCGGCAACTGGGCGTACATCTGTTTGGTTGGTCGCTGTCCTGGTGCTGGCAGCGGCTGCAACGTCATCCGAACAGCAAAAGGAAATTGACGATCTGATAGGAGGACTTGGCCAGAGAGACTGGAGGAACGCGGTCGATGCTCTTGCCGAGATCGGAGAGCCGGCTGTAGAGCCCCTTATCCACACCCTGAAGGACAGGAGTATCAAGACTTGGGCCATCCAGGCCAGAGCCGTCAATGTTCTGGCGAAGATCGGGACGCAGCGCGCTGTCGGGGCGATAATCGATTCGCTGAAGGACACCGAATCGAGTGAGTATGTTCGGGGATTCGCTGCTGTAGCTCTGGGCGAGACAAAATCGGCTCGAATGGTCGAACCGCTTACGCTCGCTTTGACGGATGAAAAGCAATTCGTGCGCTGGAAATGCACCCAGGCTCTTGGGATGTTGGGCCACAGAGAATGCGTCAGCGGGCTGGTTCTGGCTGTTAAGGATCGGGACCAGCATGTCCGCGCCGCGGCGGTTCAGGCACTGGGAGAGATCAGATCAAACGATGCTGTTGATGATCTGGTCAGGGCATTCGCCGATGAACACTGGCTCGTTCGGCTAAATGTCCGTAATGCCATGCTGGAAATAGGCGATCCGGCGACCGGGCGCCTGATTGAGGCGCTGCGCGACGAGAATCCCACTGTGCGTTGGCAGGCAGCCTGGGCTCTGGGGAGAATCAAATCAGAAAATGCCCTCGCGCCTCTTGTCAAGGCGCTCGAGGATTCCAACTGGATGGTCCGGGACCAAGCTGCCGTGTCACTGGTGAAAGCCGACTCTGAGAATACCCGCGGATTGTTGGTCGCGGCGTCCAAGAACAAAGCCGCCTATGTCCGGCGGCAGACTGCCTGGGTGCTGCAGGAGATGCAGCGAAAAAGGGCACCTGAGGCAGAGAACAGCCGAGACAAACCCTCAACAAGAAACCCTCCGAATCAGATTTCTCTCGGTCAAGAATCATATACCTGCTATCCGCAGACACTTGATTCCAAGCCGGACATTCCTTCGCCGCATACGACACCGGATGGAGCCGAGATCGTGACGGTTCTGATGAAAGACGGCAAGTTCGCGCTCATTCCGGTGACGGTCGAGAATGGTGAGTCGCTGAACTACAAAGAAGGCAAATGGGGCAAAGGCCAACAGCTTGAAGTCGACGCCGCGGATTTCCCGACATTCTCACGAACAGGGCTTCATTCCGATGAGGAGCTGGGGCAGACGAAGACGATTACGGGAAGATCGGTTGTGGAGATCACCGAACTCGGCCGGCCCAAAAGATCGTCCGGCGCCGGATTCATGAGCCATGATGAAGACATTGTTTCGGTCCTGAAAGGTGACAACGCGCTTGTGAGAGAATTGGGCCTGAGACATCCGCAAATGGCCAGACCGCTTTTTCACATCTGGAACATGATACTGATCGATTACAAGCTTGGCAAACTCGCCAGGTTCTGGGTTCATATCGAGCACATCTACTACAACGGCACAAAGGTATTCTTGAAGGCAGAAGGTTCGAGAGGCTGGCAGGAATCGTTGTTTAATGATGAAATTCTGGGGATGTATCAATTCGAAGCATGGAGGCAATTGACCCGAGACGAAAAGGCATTCCTGAGGGAAAAGTATCCACATCTTACCGACCAGCAGATGGCCGAATTCACTGAGAAGCTCTCACATATCCATTCGGGGGAAATGGTGCCGTACTACATCATGCGCTACGGCTTCTACGAAGGACACACAGACTACAGAGCGGATCCGATCGCAATTGCCTTTATCTTCGGCATGAGAAGTCTTGAAGAAATCGAAGCGGCATTTGATCGCAGGCTGTATGAGACGTTGACGCAGCAATTTACCAGAGGGCCGTCCTAAAGCTGTGTTATTTCTGAAAGGCCCTCGATTTGTTGCTCGGTTATTTTGCGAATCCTATCTTCGAATTCATCCTGTAATGTCACCGTCTCTTCTCGCAGTCTCTCTTCGAGCTGCGAGCGGAATGCATCGCGGGCCTTTTGGATTTTCGATTTTGTCAGGGCTCTTTTGATGACCCATGCCGGGGCGTCCCAGTTCTCTGCCAGCTTTGCAGCCTTTTCCTTGCCGTGCCGGACTGTCAGGTACGCGATCGCCAGAGCCAAGAC
>LJTR01000072.1 GCA_001303465.1 Phycisphaerae bacterium SG8_4 | reverse complement strand
CAACCGCGGAGATGGGGCTGGAGATACCCACTTTGCAAGCCGGGTTCATACCTTACGAGACGCTCTCGCGTCACACGACCGCCATGTTGCAGCAGGGCGGCGAGCGCAATGCCCAGGAGTACGAAGCCTGGAGAGACGCCAAAGAAATTACACTCAGCCACTGCGATGAGATGTATCAGACTCTCGGCGTCAATTTGAAGCGGGAGGATGTGCGCGGTGAAAGCCAATACAAAGAAAAACTTCGGGAGGTTGTTGCGGATCTCATCATAGCAGACATAGCTAAAGAGTCTGACGGTGCGATCTGTGCTTTTGCTGAAGGCTTCAAGAACAAGCAAGGTGATCCGTTGCCGTTCATTATTCAGAAGTCGGATGGGGCGTATCTTTATGCGACTACAGATCTGGCGGCGCTGCGGTATCGGGTTGACGAATTGAAGGCCAACGCCATCGTGTATGTCACTGATGCGCGGCAGAAGCTTCACTTCGAGATGTTGTTTGCGGTTGCGAAGATGGCCGGCTGGGCACGCGACGATCTTGAGCTTTCGCATGTCATGTTTGGAAGCGTCCTGAGCGAGGATGGAGCGCCGCTGAAGACGCGCTCGGGTGAAAACGTAAAGCGCAAGGATTTGCTCGACGAAGCAGTCGAACGGGCGATGGCAGTCGTAGAAGAGAAGAATCCTGATCTGCCGGCCGAGAAGAAAGCCCAGATCGCAAAAGCGGTTGGCATCGGCGCCGTCAAGTACGCCGACTACTCTAACAACAGAACGAGCGACTACGTATTTAGCTTCGACAAGATGCTTGCGATGGATGGAAATACTGCGCCGTATATGCAGTACGCCTATGCTCGTATAAAGTCGATCGAGCGAAAGGCGCAAAGCAAAGACCTGGATATCGAGGCCGAGCTTGCGGCAGTGACAGAGATTAGACTGGCCGACCCGGCCGAGCTGGATCTGGCCAAACATCTCATTCGTTACGGCGAGGCGATACAAGCGGCCGCGATTGACTACAGACCAAACTATCTGACGATGTACCTTTTTGAGCTTGCGCAGAAATTCAGCGCGTTTTATACGAACTGTCCGGTCCTGGGAGCCGGGCCCGATAGGAGACCTACTAGGCTTTTGCTCTGCGATCTTACCGCCAGGACAATCAAGCACGGCCTTCATGAGCTGCTGGGCATAGAAGTAGTCGAGCAGATGTAAGGAGTGACAAAAATGAAAATCGTGACAGAAGGCTTTCAAGTCAGCACCAAGAGCCGCAGCCAGATGATCGATATCACCAGTAAGGTGCGATCGCTTATCGTCCAATCGGGCATCAGTAACGGCGACGCAATAATCTACTGTTCTCACACCACCGCAGCTATAACCATAAATGAAAACGCTGACCCGTCGGTTCCTCACGATATGCTCTTGACCCTTGAAGAGCTGATGCCTCAACGTCGCGCCGGCTACCGACACGGCGAGGGCAACTCCGACGCGCACTGCAAGAGTTCACTAATAGGCTGCAGCGAGCAAATCCTGATCTGCAACGGATCGCCCGCACTAGGGACGTGGCAGGGAATCTTCTTCTGCGAATTCGACGGGCCTCGAAACAGAAAGGTGACGGTCCAGATCCGTGGACAGTAATCCCTCAGATTGCGCTCAAAGTGTGCCTATATAAAAGGCGAGGTGGTGGAACCGGCTGGGGGGGAGACCGGTGAACCACACTGCCTCGCCGAGGTTCGTGAGCCGCCAAACGACGGCATTAATTCGGCCACAAGGATCAACTGGGGAAAACTAACACTTTCAGAGCACCCAGTCAACTGGCAAAAAAGAAAACCGCCAAAACTACAAGGGGTCGATTACCGCCCCACATTGCTTTGATTAGTATTAGTATACAGGTTCGGGCCCTCAAATGCAAGCTTAAAATGGCGATTTTTTCTTTTTTTTTGTTAGCATTGCCCTGTTCGCACGGACCGCGAAAGACACTCCAGCCGAAGAGATTCTCCGCTGACGGCAAAAAACAACGAAATTTCCGGACACATCGTTTTTGTGCTGGAAATAAACGTCTCAGGTTGCTATTTTGGCTGTTTTCATGCACCCTTATGGATTGTGTTTTTTGGTCTTTGCTCCTTGTTTATTGCCTTATGAGTAAAATTGCCTCAAGAATAAAACATGTCAAGGAAGCTGTCGCCTCGGCCTGCGCTCGTGCCGGCAGAGCACCCGACGAGGTTAAGCTCGTCATTGTAACAAAATCGGCCAACATCGAAGCCATCAAGGAGGTTCTTCGTCTTGGTTTCACCGAACTGGGAGAAAACCGTGTCCAGCAATTGAAGAAGGTAGCCGCTCAGGTGTCGGATTTTCTGCAGCAATCCAATGGCGATCCCGCTGTGGCCAAACAAGTCCATTGGCATTTGATCGGCCATTTGCAGCGCAACAAGGTGCGCCAGGCGCTGCCTTTGGCTGCTCTGGTTCACTCAGTAGACACGCTTCGGCTGGCCGAAGAGATAAGCGTTGCCGGGGCCAAACTCAACTTACGACCCCGGGTGCTTCTGCAAGTCAATACTTCAAATGAACCGCAGAAGTACGGTGTCCCCGTCGGTGCCGCGACGCATCTGGCCGAGCAGATAGAAAGCCTGCCCAATCTCCAACTGGCCGGGCTGATGACAATGGCGCCGCTTACCCATAACAAGGACGTTGTTCGAGCCTGTTTCGTTCGCGCGAGAGAACTGTTTGTCGAGATGCGCGGCGAGAAAATTGTCGGCCCCGAGTTTACCGAGTTGAGCATGGGCATGAGTTCGGACTACGAGGTAGCAGTCGAGGAGGGGGCGACCATCCTCCGCATCGGCTCGGCAATCTTCGCCGGCTGATGTAGAACCTCTCAGGGCCACCCGTCGCAGAACATCAAGCTATTGCCTGCGTCGAATCTGCGCTCTCGGTTCGGCCGCGGTGATTCCTGCCTCGGATGGCATTTGTCTGCGTCGGCTGGGCGCTAGACCTTCTAACATATAAGGTCCTGCCTATCCAGGAAAACGCCCAAAAAATGCCCGAAAAACGGAAAGTGGCCCCCGCAATAAGCCGACAATAGCACGTGCTCGTCTTAGTGGCCGAGCTCTGTGCACGGTCCAATAAAACAGGCAAGGAAAATTCGTAGGATGGAAGCAGAAGGATTATTGAACGCAGTTGAGCTGCCCATGAGTCTTACAGATGTTCTGTATCTGACCGACAAAGACTCGATTCCGGTTGAAATAAGGCGGCTGTTCAAACAAAAGAACCTATCCTACATCCTTCTTCCAGTGGAGAGGTTCGGCGAAGCACGCAAGAGACTGGATCTGATAGGAACTGTCATTATCGATACCCACGGCTCTGTCACGTCCCAGCAGCAATTGGCCCGAATAATCGAATTACTGGAGACCGAACATATAGGCGTGGTTCTGCTCACAGCTCCGATGGAGAGGGGTGTGAGGAGCTTTTGCCTGTCCCCGACGAAGACCAGCTTCTGTTTGAGCAGCCCAACTAGCGGCGCCTCCACGGATGAGTTGTGGACGCAGGTGAGCCTGAACCTGGCCTGCCGCAAAGGTGCATCGGGAGCGGCGGTTAAACCCGTGCTTCCACAAAGGCCTGCACGCACAATCTTCAGGAATAGACTGGCCGAGCAACTTAGCATGACAAAAGCGCTAGCGGACAACCTGACTGAGCAGCTTCGTTTGGCGGGTCTCGTCCAACAGGATTTTCTCCCCGCGACACTGCCCAATACCGATCAGATGCGGTGGGCGACTGTGTTCTTACCTGCAGAATGGGTTTCCGGTGACATTTACGACGTGGCCCGGATCGACGAGCAGCACATTGCCTTTTACGTGGCCGACGTCGTAGGCCACGGAATGCCCGCTGCATTGCTTACAATATTTCTAAAACAAGCCCTTCTCATGCGAGAGACGGTTGCCACCAATTACCGTGTCTTCTCGCCCGCCGAGGTTCTTAAGAATCTAAATCTGCGATTGAACGCGCAGAAGCTGTCAGGCTATCAGTTTGCCACCTGCTGCTATTGCCTGTTGAACATAAAGACACTGCAATTGACATATGCACGTGCGGGCCATCCCTATCCTATCATTATCAGGCTAGGTGAGCGCCCGAGACAACTGCAGGTGCGGGGCTCGCTGCTGGGGATCTTCGAGCAGGCTGATTACGGCCAGGAGACCGTGCAGCTTCAACCCGGCGACAAGCTGCTGTTGTATTCCGACGGGGCCGAGCCTTTCATAGGCAGTTTCAACGACCAGGGGCGCTTTGACTTTTGCCAAGACTTCTGCAACGCTACCGATTCACCTGTTGTTGAGTTAATGGACTCATTTAACGAGCTTATGAAGAATCGACAAATAGAGCCATCTGACATCGACGACATTACAATGCTCGGCCTTGAGATACTTCCAGACATGGCAGGCGGCTAAAGAAACGTGCCCCAGGAAAAAACCCCCTCCTTCTCGAAGCCAGATCATGCCCAAAAGCAGGCGTCAAGAATTGCCTGCCGGCATTGAACTCAACATATTTACCCGTACTATCATAGCGCTTCTATTGCTTTTTGCCGCTGGGCAACCAACTGACAAGAACCACTTCACCTTTATATATGGCAACAAAACACACAATGTTGACAGCGCCCTTCGGGACCTATACAATCCGCTGTGATTCGCATAACATCTGGAAACGTCAAAGAGAAAGGGTACAGAACATGTCCACAAACGACTTCAAGAAGGCATCACTTGCAGCCGGTGCGGCCGCGACGATGACGGGAAAGGCCCGAGCCGCCCGGAGAAACAGGGGGGTAAAAAGGCTAATCAGAAGGATTGAGGACAGTGACGCCGAGACGCGCACTGAGGCCTGGCAGAGCGCAGGCGATGTCGGTGCTCCAGCGGTTCAGCCTCTGGCGCTGGTGATGACACACGAGGATCTCGAGGTGGCCCGCGCGGCCAAGCGCGCTATGTGGAAGATCGTGCGCCACGCAGGCCGGCCGGGGGCACCCAATGCCAAGACGGCAGTCGTGGGCAAGCTATACGGGCTTCTGGGAGCCGACCAGCCCGTATCGGTCCGGCGCGAGGTCCTATGGATGCTCTCGGAGATCGGAGGCATGCGTGCTATAAAGCCGATCGCCGAACTGCTCTCGGACAAGCACCTTCGCGAGGATGCGCGAATGGCGCTCGAGCGAATTCCGATCCAAAGAGCAGTCCAGGCGTTGAAGGCTGGATTTGAAATAGCACCGGAGGATTTCAAGCCCAACCTAGCCCAGTCACTTCGCAAGCGAGGTGTGAATGTAGAAGGCTATCCGTGTGTGAAGCTCGTACCGACGAAATGACCAACGCCGGCACATTGCCTGCAACAGAATATGCAGAAAGGTGATAGACAATGAAAAACGCAAAACAACTCAACAGGCGCCAGTTCCTGACTGCCGCAGGCGCAGCGGCGGCCAGCGTGCCGTATCTGATACCGTCCGGAGTCCTCGCGGCACCCGGCAGACTGGGCGCAAACGAACGAATAACCACCGCGCATATCGGCGTAGGCGGCAGAGGCGGCGGACTGCTTCGCGAAGTCACAAGGTTCCGGGATGCAGGCGAGGTCAACATCGCGGCAGTGTGCGACATCGACAAGCAACGGCTCGACAACGCCGTCAAGACGGCCGGCGAGGGCACCGACGCTTACCACGATTATCGCCACATTCTAATGCGCAAAGACATCGACGCAGTCGTAATCGGCACACCAGACCACTGGCACGGCGTCCAGGTCGTTCACGCCGCCGAAACCGGCAAGCACATCTACTGTGAAAAGCCGGCCTGCTGCACCATCGAGGAAGGCAAGGCGATGGTCGCCGCGGCAAAGAAGAACAAAGTCTCGGTCCAGATCGGCTCGCAGGGCCGGTCGCAGCCGGAAGCGTACCTGGCGCATCGTTACCTGGTCAACGGCAATATAGGTCATATCAGCCGGGTCGATTGTTTCCACTATCCAAGTCCCGAGGACAAGAACCCGGTCCCGGACAGCGATCCTCCAGCCGAGTTGGATTGGGACATGTGGCTTGGTCCGCTGCGCTGGAGACCCTACAACAAAAGATACTGTCACGGTGTCTTCCGCTGGCTGTTAGAATCGGGCGGCGGGCAGATTCGAGACCGCGGTGCTCACGTGATGAGCTGCGCCATGTGGTGGATGGGGGCCGACGGCACCGGCCCGGTTACCGTCGAGGCAACCGGGACCGCCCCCAAGCAGGGGCTTTGGGACAGCGCGGTGCTGATGGACGTGACATACACATTCAAGAATCCCGATTGGGTAATGACCTGGCGACAGATGCCCAACGACCAGCTTCCGCCGGCCGAGAAACGCACTGCCGACGAACTCAACCGGGAAATCCGCAAGATCTCGCGGCCCGGGTACGGCGCTATCTATCGCGGTGACAAGGGCGAGTTCATCCACTGGGGCGGCGACGGCGGCACTTGGGCCGAGAGGAAGGCCCGCAACTGGGAGCCGCCGGCCGGCGCAAAAGACGTGTACAAGAGTCCGGGCCACTTCGAAGACTGGTTCAAAGGGATCAGGACAGGTTCGCAGACTATCATGAACATGGAAGCGGCAGCCGGCGTGGCCAACCTGTGCATCCTGGGCAATCTCTCCTACCAACTCGGTCGAAAGCTCGAGTGGGATCAGGCAAATCAGACGATAGTCGGCGATGCGCAGGCGCAACGAATGATGTCCAGGCCACAGCGCCACCCGTATCATTTGTAAAAGTATGCCGCCTAAGTCCTACATAGTCGGGCAGTTGTGAATAGGCCCGGTCCAGGTGCGGACTGCCTCCGGCTTCGATGGGTCCAGGCAGTCCGCAGCTGCCGGCTGCTGGGTTGGGCGCGCCGTGCAAGGACTGCCATGTATAACGGGCTGGAAGCGAGAGCGCTATAATTGTGGACAACCTGTTAATAACTTGCAAAGTCTCTAGCAACTAACATTCCAACAGCCTCGAAAAAACCCCATGAAACCAACGGCAGTCGCCAATACTCGTTTTTGAGCTTGACGAGAGGCCGCGACTCCCTCGCTAAATCCACGTGGACAAAAGCTTTATGTGCACCAACAAAGCAAGCCCGGTTAGTCATTTGCGCATAACCACTTACTAGTACGCAATATGCAAAGACTCCTCAATCCCGCCGGCCGTCGTGTCAGCAATACTGCCGCCGGTGGATAATAAGTAGAAAAACCCCCGCGCACACAAAAATAACCCTCACCCTCAGCGGCCAGGGGCGCCGGTCAAAAAGGCGATTCAAGTGGTTCCAAGGCGCCTTGGTGCTTCTTGTCAAGTGGCATAATCGTTTGCCGCATCTTGGGGCCGTTATTCGATCAGTATTCGACCGCCACCAAAGTCCGAGGCGTGATTTCCGCCAGACTCAGCGTGCCGCCATTGCAAGAGAAATCAACTCTTCCGCCGCCCGGCAGAACGAGCACTTGCCGCGCCTCGACGCGCCTGCGAAACCCGACTGACACATCGACAGGCTCATCATTGAAGTTTTCCACAATAAGGCAATTCTCACCTATGAGGTAGAGAGCCACTTTGTTTGGTGCGTCAAAAGTCATCCCGAATGGTGCCAGCAGTTTCTTCCTGATGTCCCTGAGCTGCGCCCTGGTTAGTTTCAGCAACTCGCGAGGTTTT
The DNA here is from genome assembly GCA_001303465.1 of Phycisphaerae bacterium SG8_4. Taxonomy (GTDB): domain Bacteria; phylum Planctomycetota; class Phycisphaerae; order Sedimentisphaerales; family Anaerobacaceae; genus SG8-4. Next base: position 4,270 of record LJTR01000072.1, on the reverse strand, counting down.
CCGCCTACCTTAAGGACCGCCGGATTTGCGCCGTTGAGATCCACGCCCTTGAGTTTCCCGGCAAGGCCGTCCGTGATCAGGACAGGCTTTCTGGCATCGAGCATACTTTTGAGTTTGTCGCTGAAGTGCGGGTCCTTTAATGCGTGCACGGAGAAGAAGGCGGCTTCTACATCGCTGTCGATTCTAGATGTGGGCACAAGCGGCAAGCCCAGCATTCCAGTGAAATCGAACACATACTGCTCGTTCTGCGCGTCGCTGTTGGGCGGCTTGGGAGCGGCGATTCCTTTTATGGATTTATCACGCACAAGTCTCGCAAGTCTGAACAAACCTGGGACCTCGGCTCGGAGTCTTTTGACGTTCGCCGGTCCGGTGTCCTTCTGCAGTGAGCCATAGCAAAACAGCAGCATCTCTTTGGCATCTGCCAGGACGGTCTGCCTCGCCTGCTCGACATATGTGTCTTGCGTCGTGCCGTAGGGGTCGAACCATCCGCCGCCGGTCTTCGTGCCGCCTATTTCGCCGAGCCAGCGCATAATATAATAGGCCTCGTACTGGACCTTTCCTCCCCAGCGTTCGTTGTCGAAGTCGCGGGTTTCCGTGCCAACCCAGATTCTGTCGTAGTCGGCGGTTTGGCGCAATACCTCGTATCCGCGATTGTGAAAGTTGTCATACCATTGCGGGTACTTGATTATGATCTTGACATTGGGATTGACGGCCCTGGCCGGGGCGAGGATTCTATCGCGGCCGGCCTTGATCATAAGCTCGCAGCGGTAATCAGCCCACGAGTCTTGCCCGCGGGCCGCCTGGCATTCGTTGCATTGACAATCGGTAAAAAGAAAATCGTCGATCATGATCTGATCGAAGATTGATGCGGTATATTCGAATATTTCCTGGAGGTGCTTCTGAGTCCCCTCGTTCGTATAACAGGAGATCAGGTTCCAGCCTGTCGATACTTTTCCTACGATGGTCGTGGTAACACAACCCGAAACATCAAAGCCCTCGGCCTCGAATCGTGACTTGGCGCGCTGCAACGTTCCTCGCTCAGCTCGGTAGTTACTCCTGAAAGTCTCGATGAAGACGTGCGTAACGCCAGTCTTCCTGCACCAGTCGATCGCGTCACTCATACCCTCGTCGCCGGAAAGATGGTCGCGTACGTTCTGGGCCGTGAATAGCGTCGATATTCGAAGCAGGTCCTTGTTTGCGTTGGCCAGCTCCCACAATCTCTGCGCCTGGCAAGGCAGTACACTAAATAAAACCAGTGCAGCCAAGGTATATTTGAAACACCGTCTCATCATCATTTTCTCTCTCCTGCAACTTTTGTACGTGTCAGTTTGATCTTACTTACCGCCAGGGCCAGATCGCCGCCAAGGACTACGATGCGCAGGTCCGCGCCGTTGCATCGATTCATGAAGCGGCACCGTGTCAGCGTGAACTCGGCGCTCTTCCAACTGCCCGTACCACTGACCGAGACATTGCCCGTGGTGCGAAACGCACCCTCCATCGCACCTTTGCCCGGGTCGGTGTTGTCATATTCGATGTGGAAAGATGCACAACCGGCGTCGCGGTATGTCACCGAGACCACGACAGTCTGATCGAACAGATCGAAGGCAAACGCATCGTCGACATTGAAGTAAAGGTAACGGCTCTCGTTCGAAAAAGGATTCACGTCCGCGACAACTGCCTCGCTGCCGGCGAACTCCATCGCCCGCCATACCCCGTCCCCACCACTGGGGCGAATGGCCAGGCCCTGCGCCTGCAAGGGCGCCCAGGCAACGCAGTTCGCGTCCGACTGCAACGAGTTGGTCTTTATTACGGCCCGCGATCTCCACATGTCCGCGAACAGTCGCGTCAGGACTATGTAGCTGCGGCCGTACTCCCGGGAATGCGCCACGTCGGTGCCCTCATGCCATTCATTCCACGTTTCCACGTGCACGATCCACGGGCGGTTCTTTGGATTCAGAGCAAGCACCTTCAACCACCGATCGACATAAGTCTGCCCGTCCCGCCGCTCGACGATCAAGGGTTGCCTGCCGGGCACCGCCGTATGATCATAGCCGGGGCCAAGAGCTGCGACCTGTCTGTAAATCAGCGGCCCGCTCACGGCGCCGCCCCACGAGTAAGTAGCGTCCGCCGGGCCCTTCCAGTCGGCCGACTTGACGATGAATGGTTCGACGCCGAAGTGGGCCTTGAATCTGCGCTTTACGTATTCGAACTGCCCGGGGTCCTGCTTCTTGGCAAACGCAGATGCGTACACAAAGATGATCGGCCTGCCATCAATGCGCGCCCACTTGCCCGGGGGAATGAGGCTGAAGAAATCGCGGACCGGCGTGTAGAACCATTGCCTTCCAAAATCGGTCGTCAGATCAACGTGATAGTTGGCCCCACCTTCGGCGAATCCGTTATGTTTGAGTATCGACGTATCGTAGAACATCGCTATTGAAGGAACGTCGACGCCCTCCTTCTCGAGCGCATCGTGCGCCCGCACCAAAGGCGGCAAGCCGACGAAACTCCACCCGTCATACCTGCCGGGCACACCCCAGTACACGGGCATGAGAAAGTCGACCCCCGCGGCAACCATGTCTTCCAATTGCGCCCTGTGCCAAGAAGGGCTCTTGTAGCTGATATTGTTCATGTCTGCAGGATGGGTCGTCAGGGCATCTGTCCCATCCCGGTCAATGATGTGAGCACCCGACTCGATATCATACCAATAGAAATATGTTGTTCCGACAAGCGGTTGGCCCTGCTCGAAAGATGCAGCGCCTTGGTGATCTTCTGCCTGCAACGGCAAGAACTCCCCGGGCGGCTTCTGGGCAAGTCTTTCGTCCGCCACAGTTGTCGCCCAAAAAACAAGTAATAACAGCAGCCAAAAACGACTGCCTCGGTAGAACGGGGCCATATTCAACCTCCCACTTTGACAACATTGTACAGAAGATCAAGACACGGACTGACGCATTTTGAACGCCTCTATCCTCTCTTTGAGCGTCCGACAGGCGGCGGTCGGATCCTCGGCCTTTGTCACCGCGGCACATACGGCTATGCTCGCGGCGCCCGCGCATAAGACCTGCTCGACGTTCTCCGCTGTTATGCCGCCGATGGCGACATTGCCTATACCCTCATCGGTCAGCATATCGGTCGCCTGCCTTACGTAATCAAGGCCGACGGGTGGGACATCAGGCTTTGTCCCCGTCGCGAAGACCGGCCCAAGTGCTGCATAAGTGGGGCGTTCATCACACGCAGCGCGTAGTTGTCTCACCGAATGTGTGCTTTTGCCTATGACCAGAGGAGTCCTCTGGAGTTTTCGCGCCCGCTCGATGGGCAGATCGTTCTGGCCCACGTGCAATCCATCAGCCCCTGCGGCGACTGCAATATCCACCCGGTCGTTTATAACACTGAGAACGCCGGTGTCTTTGCATATTCCCACGAACGCCTCGGCAAGGGCCAAGAGTTTGTCGTCGGCAATGGCTTTTGCGCGAAGCTGGATGCAATCGGCTCCGCCGGCAGCGCACTTGTGCGTTAGAGAAATAACCTCTGCCGGCAGCTCACTGGTGATCACTACATATAGTCCGACACGTCTATATTTCTCAACCGTGTCGGCGAACAGGACAATGTCTTTTTCAAGGGTATAAGCATCGTAGCGCAGCTTCTCAATAACCTCAGCCGATGGCTGGTTCTCGATCCGGATTACCTCCGCGAGTGACCGAAGAGCCTCGGTCAAACGCTTGCAGCCGGCCGACAGAGAATCTCTCAAGTCGGCCCGGGCCATTTGTTTGTCCACGACCTGGCCGACACCGACGTCGCCTAGCGTGTCTCTGCTCGTTATAAGCTGCGCTGTGTCGAGCTTTCCGATCACTCCAGATAGTTCGTGCCTCAGTTGCTTGGCGCGGGCGGCCAGCGTCGCAGAATTGAGGGCAAAACGGCAAAACTCCTCGACAACGCGCATTGCCTCGCGCGCCCGATTGAAATTGGCATCGATAATTCTACAAACAGCGCGTTCCATAACGCCGGTGATTATATGGCCCGAAGCATCCTTTGAGTAGGCAAAAAGCAAGTGAAGGGGTTGTGACAGGTTCTTTACGCTGTTGGTGGAGCACTTTCAGCGCAAAGAGAAGCGGAGTCGCCCCTCCTCCGGAACGACTCCACAGCAACTAAAGTAACATCTTGCCACCAAAACCGGCTCAACCGATTCCGTCTATTCCCAAAGATCGGGCGGACATGTCCTCCTCCGAAACATTTTTAGGCCGTCCGCCCAATATAGCTGCCTAAAAAAGCGTAA
>LJTR01000071.1 GCA_001303465.1 Phycisphaerae bacterium SG8_4 | reverse complement strand
AGGGAGGATTTTTCAGATGCGTTCGATCGGGATTGCTTTGACATGGGAGTTCTGGCGCCGAAGTTGGTGGTGGATTCTCTCGGCCGTAATGCTCGTGGCATGCATCACCATCACCACGTCGTATTACGGCAGCGCCTCGCAGCCCAAAGCTGAAACCATGGCAAAGATTCACTACAGGGCTGTCTTTCATCTATTCCTCTGCGTCGCTTTCTTTTCACTATGGTCCCAGCTTGACAAAAAGAACAATCGCCTGGGTTTTCCCGGGCATTTGTACACCAGACCCACCCGGACCTGGGTTTTCGTAGGATGGCAAATGCTGTTTGGTGCCGTGACAGTCACGCTGCTGTACCTGGTTGAGGTAGGTTGCGTCCGAATCCTGTGGTCGATCACCTGGCCGCTGGCCGGGCCAATACTGCTGTCGATCACTGTCGTGGCCTGCGCTCAGGCTGTCTTCTGGTCGACGGTGGCTCACCCTGTCTTGCGAGCCCTCATATGCCTATCGGTGGTGGCCGCGCTTCAGATGTGGCAGTTTTCACGATATGGAGCTATGACGGATTATCCCAACACCAGTGGCCTGACCCACATGTGGAATGGACTTACGCTAGGCGAATTCCTGACATTGGCCCCGTGTCTTGTTGCGGCATACGTCATTGCCGTTGTCGGCGTGTCGCGCGACCGATGCGGCGATTGCGCGGGTTGGCCGCGAGTCAGGGCGTTCTTCGATTCGGCGATAAATCTGCTGCCGGGAAGGGCCAAGCCGTTCGATTCTCCTGCGGCCGCACAGTTCTGGCGCGAGTGGCACGAGAAGGACCGTCTCATGCCGGTTGCTTGTGGAGTTTGGGTGGCGGCTATCGTCCTGTTGGGTGTATCTGGCATCACAGACACGATGCATACCATATTGCTCTTCATATTCACTTCGCAGATCGGCCTGGCTGTTCCCTTTCTTGCCGGGCTGCTCGTTGGCCAGTCCGGTCGCAAGTCAAAAATCGGCGATTTCAAAGCCACACTCCCGGTAACCAACTCGAGGCTGTCGGCCATCATTCTCCGAGCGGGAGCGGCGGGCCTTCTTTCTGCGTGGGTGATCTACGTCGCCGGACTCTTGTTTATGATTGGCTGGTACTTCATGGTCGGCAAAGGCGTTGCGTTGCCGCTGGCACAGTACTATGCTGCAAAAGACGCCATACTTGAACTCGGCTTCGGGAAAACACTTCTTCTTGTTGTCGCGGGAATTGCTGCTGTCTGGGGCAGCATGGGCCTGGGCGCCACTATGACGCTCATCGGTCGGCCTTGGTTGCTTTTCGGATTCTGGTTGGCGCTGTGCTTTATCCTGCCGGTCTTTGTGGCCCTTGAAATGCTTCACACTTTCAACCTCATTCCCCCGGGCATCTTTCCGGCCGTGGTGAAGAGCGTCCCCTGGATCATTGGGGCCTGTTGTCTGCTGGGAACAGCTTGGGCATTTATCGCGGCACACCGCCGACATCTCATCGGTTGGGCAAAGCTCTGCCTCGGCCCCGGGCTCTGGCTTCTGCTGTGCTTGGCTGTCGGGTGGGTGTGGCTGCCGAGAGACGAGCCCGGATTGCCGACCATCGTGCTGGTAATGGGACTGCTTGCGCTGGCGGTTGCTCCACTGGCCACCGCCCCACTGGCACTGGCATGGAATCGACACAGGTGATACCCTTCAGGGTAGTGAACCTTACGGTTTCTTGTCGGCCTGCCAATCCTGGAGGTTCTTGGCCAGTACTTGCACATCTCGTTTTTCCATAATGTGGGCAACGATGGCAGGGCGGATCTTCAATTTTGTCATTGCCTTGTGGGCCCGCTGCCAGAGCCGATCCTGCTTTGCCTTGGTGTCGGCCAGGTACAGCTCGGTCACAAGCTCGCTGAGCTTCTGGAGCATTATAGAATCGAGGTTCTTATAGTAACCTGATATTACCGTCTTTTGGTACTGAGAGTACTCGTTCTTAACCATATCAACCCTTAGCGTTTAGCGGATAGCGGTTACTGCAGAACGTAGAGCCTATCCGCCATACGCTCTGCGCTATCCGCTCTTTTACCGGAAACTCCCACATAAATCAAGTTATCGACATTGCGCAGCGGCTTTTTGCTGGCTTTGCATCATCGGCCGGCTATAATCGGCTGCAATTGTCGGCGGTATGCCGAGTTTATGTCAGGGATGCATCTCGCGCGAGTCTGACGTGAGATATGAGAGTCGTTATGACAAATAGGACGTCACTTGTTTTCTTGTCTCTTCTTCTCTTGCTGGCGGGTCCGGCTGCGCCGGGCCGGGCCGAGATGAGTGCATCTGAAGATACCAAGCGCCAGGACGCAGATCCGGGGCGGGGCGATTCGTCGGCGGGCCAGGCGAATATGGACACGTCCTCTGAGCGGGCTGGCGAGAGTCAAGAGGCCGAGCGGGTCTTCGAGTATCCGATGAATATATCGCCTCTGGGCAAAGAGCCTCTGAATGTGAAGTGGGACGATGAGCCGGGACTGGGCAAAGTTGGAACCGTGACTGCCAGATTCTATCTCTGGCAGAAACAGGATGAAAAAGGGGGGTTGTTAGAGTTTCAAGCCGACAACGCGGTTTTATTCTCGAGCGATCAGCAGGCTGAGATGGACCCGAACCAGGGCGGCAGTGCGAATGTTCTGCCCGGCTCAAGCATTCGCGCGATCTATCTTGCCGGCGATGTTCTGTTCACTGAAGGCCAGCGGACGTTTCGGGCCGAAGAGATTTACTACGACTTCGAGGAAAAGAAGATGGTCGCGATCAAGGCCGCCATGCGGACCTTCGATGAGGCTTACGGTATCCCGATCTACGTCAGGGCGGACAAGATCAGGCAAGTGGCGGAAAACCAATTCGCGGCCGAGGATATGACTTTGACGACAAGTGAGTTTCACTTGCCTCAGATCTCGTTCAACGCATCGAAGATAATCGTCACGGATACGACAGTCGCCGACCAGAAAGAAGGGGCCGCAACAAAGAGCAGCTATGATGCGCAGATGCATGATGTGCGTTTGAAGGCGCGTGACAGGACGATCTTCTACTGGCCCTTTGTGCGCAGTAACCTCGAAAGACCGGATCTCCCCCTCAAGAGCGTTCAGGTAGGCCGCGACAGGACGTGGGGAATGTCGGTCGAGACCAGGTGGTATCTCGCGCGGCTGCTGGGTCTGCAGGAGCCCGAAGGTACCGACAGCACTTTGGCGCTGGACTACTTCGGCAAGCGCGGCATCGGCGGCGGAATAGAAACGCTTTACGAAGGAGAGAAGTATTATGGGAGAATACTGGGTTATATGATCCACGATAGCGGGGAAGATCGGCTCGGCAGGCACAGCAGCCGTAAGAATCTCGAGCCGCCGCGGGAACTGCGCGGGCGGTTCCGCTGGCAGCACAGACATTATCTGCCCTACAATTGGCAGCTTACCTCGGAAGTCAGCTACGCGTCCGATGAGAATTTCATAGAGGGCTATTACCGGGGCGAATTCAACGTGGGTAAGGAGCAGGAAACGCTCGTTCATTTGAAGCGTATTGAAGACAACTGGGGCCTTTCCTTCTTGGGCAAAGTGCGAATAAATGATTTTGTCGACAAGCTGGAGGAATTACCAACCTCCGAGTTCCACTGGACGGGTCAGTCATTCTTTGACGACAAGTTGACGTTCTACAGCGATACTCAATTGAGCAGGTTCCGCCAGCGGTACGCTTCGTCCAATAAGACGCCAGGGTCGGAGGAGTTCTTTGCGTTCGCGACCACGAGAAACGAAGTTGACATGCCGCTGGCCGTGGGCAAGGCAAAAGTCGTGCCTTTCGTAGCCGGGACCGTGGCGCATGAAGATGGGATGGGCTTCTACCGAGAACTGGATGGTGGCACGGCAACCAGACAAGACGGCGTCTGGTTCGGTGAGACCGGCGTGCGTGTGTCGGGCAATCCCTATTGGAAGGTCTTTCGCGGCGTCAAATCGCAGTTGTGGGACTTGGACCAGATGCGACACATAATAAGGCCGCATTTGACGGCGGTGGCCTATACTCAAGATGAGTCGGTCATCGAACAACGCGATACACTGAACGTAGGTATCTCACAACGGCTGCAAACCAAGCGTGGCGTTGGTGAAAACAGGCGCATTGTCGACTGGATGCGGCTGGATATGGACGTTACGTGGGTGAATGATTCCGGCGATTCATCGGCGGGGGCGGACAGATTTATCTGGAACAAGCCCTTTATTCCGCCGATAAATAGCTTTAGCCAAACGGTTCCGGGCCGGGACAGGCGCGGCACCCACATATTTGGCCCGAGACGTAATTATTTCGGGGCCGACTATATCTGGCGACTGAGCGATACGACTGCGGTTTTGTCCGATATGAATTTCGACATGCAGAGTGGCGTGGTCCAGCAATGCGGCGCCGGCATTTCGCATCTGCGATGGCCCAGTTTGCAGTTTTATTTAGGCAGCAGGTATTTGAGGCGCATCGAAAACGGCCTTGGTGAAAAAGGGTCGAATGCGGTTACTTTTGCGGTTACTTATGCTCTTGATCCGCGATATACCGTGGTTTTTTCGCAGCAGTTTGACTTCGACTACGGAAAAACGGTGCGGAACGATATAACGCTCGTAAGGAAGTATCACCGGATCTACTGGGGCCTGACATACAGTGCGGACGCATCACTGGACAACCAGTCGATCGGATTTAGCATGTGGCCCCAGGGTGTGCCGGGTCTGGGGTATGGCAAGAGAAGGTACGCCAGCCTGGGTAGTTCGGCGGGTTATTGATAATCGATCTTGAACACGAAAAGCCTTGCACAATCCAGTTCAAATTTGTATTATACGGCCAAGCTCGTTTGTCTTGTTTTCCTAAAACAGCCGGATTTGGTTTCAAAAAGGAGAGTTCTATGGCGTTGGTGAATACCAAGAAGATGTTTGAAATGGCCTATAAGAACGGCTACGCGGTCGGCGCGTTCAACGTGAACAACATGGAGATCACGCAGGGCATCATTGAAGCGGTGGCCGAGGAGAAGGCCCCGGTTATTCTGCAGGTCTCGAGGGGAGCACGCGAATACGCAAAAAATAGCTACCTGAGGGCGATTATCGATGTGGTAGTCGAGGAGAATCCGGATATTCCCGTTGCGATCAACCTCGACCACGGAGATACGTTTGAAACCTGCAGACAATTCGTTGACGACGGCTTTACATCGGTGATGATAGACGCATCGAGTAAGCCATTAGAAGAGAATATTGCACTGACCAAGGAAGTGGTCGAGTATGCACACGCCAGGGACGTAGTTGTCGAGGCTGAACTAGGTCAGCTAGGCGGGATCGAGGAGGACGTCGTCGGCGTCGCGGACGATGACATAAGCAAGCACCTGGCCGATCCGAACCAGGTCGAGGAGTTCGTCCGCAAATCGGGCGTCGATTCCCTGGCGGTTGCGATCGGAACCAGCCACGGGGCCTACAAGTTCAAGAAAGAGCCCAAGCTGGCTTTCGATGTTATCCAGCAGATAGCGGACAAACTGCCCGGATTTCCGCTGGTCATGCATGGCTCAAGCAGCGTGCTCAAAGAGTTTGTCGATCTGATCAACAAGTACGGCGGGGCGATGCCCAACGCGATGGGCGTTCCGGAAGAGTCCGTAACGAAGGCGGCGAAGATGGCGGTCTGCAAGGTCAACATCGACACGGATCTGCGACTCGCTCTGACAGCCAAGATCAGGCAGGTCTTTGCTGAAAAGCCCGGAGAGTTTGACCCCCGCAAGTACCTTGGCCCGGGCCGAGAGGCTATCAAGAAAATGGTCAAGCATAAGTTGCATGTTCTGGGTTGCGCCGGAAAGGCAGCCGAGTGCATGTGAGAAACACGAAATACGAAACACTGCCAATTGGCCGGAACTCAGATTGACGAGGCAGGAAGCTGCGACGATTTGAGCATTTTGAGCTTCGGATTTCGACTTTGGAATTCTGCACTGTGTACGAGAGATAAGAAATGAAAGACGCGATACGTAGTCTGATCAACCTGGCGGCAATAGTACTCTTGTCGGCCGTCAACTTGGGCAAAGTTCCTGAATCTGTTTCGGCTCCGTTGCCGGTCCCTGTTGAGAGTCCGGCCTTGATCGGGTCAAATGAATACGGTACCTTTGCGCGGGCTCTCGAATTGATTCAAGAGGGCAAGTTCGAAGCTGCCGACAAGTTGATCGAACCGGCGCGCATACAAGATTCGGCTCAACTGGGCGCAACCGCCGGCCAGTTAGCACGGATCATCGACGAATACGAGCAGATTCGTGAACGCCGTCAGGCGGGTCGTGAAACTGCGTACGCCGAGGCGCTTTCCGAGCTTGAAAAACTCCAGATCCAAAGGGCCGACGATGATGCCAACGGCGTCAGCGATGTCAATGATGTGAACGACATCAGCGAGGCGCTTGCGGTTATTGCCAAGGCCAGGGAATTTGCAGATGAGAAACAGCAGCAGCAGCTAATGTCGGAGCCATTCGTAAGAAAGACCATCCAGGAGGCCATAGACAAAGCCGCCGCATTTGAAGTAGCCGGCAAATGGGTCGATGCTTATACAGATTTCTACTACTGGCTCAAGGCGATAGATCCGAACAACGAGGGTTACTCGGATTACGCGCAACGTCTGCTGGACAAGGCCACTTTGGCGATGGTCTTCGAGGACAGTCCGTGTGAAACGAGCGATGAGCGTTTCACAGGTGTCAAGAAAGAGATGTTTACTCGGGCGATCGAGTACCTGGATACACGCTACGTGACCCTCGTCGATTACGAGGCAATGGCAAACGAAGCTATCGAACGGTGCAAGCTCCTGGCCGAGGTGTTGGCCACATCGCCCCGATTCGCAGACGATTCAAACGGCGCCGGCGGTGAGGGGCCGACCGTGCCGGCGGGCGTGCGGGATCCCAAGAGAATTGCAGTCTGGTCGTCAATTCTGGATGGTCTAAACGATCAAGTCAGGACCACATCCCAAAAGCCGGGCGGGCTCAGCAAGGAAGGATTTTTGGATATTCTTGAAAAGGTGCTGACACTGAATGAGCGAACCGTGGGCCTGCCCGAGCAGGTGTTAATTTCACAGTTTGCAGAGGCATCGCTGTCGGCGCTGGATCCTTATACGGTCATAATCTGGCCCAAGCAGATACAGGATTTCGAACAGATGATGACCAACGAGTTTATGGGCATCGGCATCGAGATATCCAAGCGGGAAGGAAAGTTGACCGTATCGAGTCTTTTGCTCGATACCCCGGCGTTCAACTCGGCTCTCGATGCGGGCGACGTCATAGAAGCCGTCGATGGGCTCGAGACCAAGGACATGTCCCTTGGCTGTGCAGCCAAGAAGATCAAGGGCCGCGCCGGGACTACGGTCAATCTGAGAGTAAGGCGGTCCAGCGAGGACAAGTCGGTAAAGGACAAGGTGTTTGACATCACGATAACCAGGGCCACGATAACCGTTCCGACGGTACGGGGCTGGCAGAGAACCAAGGCGGGCAAGTGGCTGTACATGGTCGATCAAGAAAACAAGATCGGCTTTGTGCGCCTTACTAGTTTTTCCGCCGATACAGCGCCAGAACTGGAAAGAGTGCTGCGTCAGCTTGAGTCGGAAGGATTACGTGGTCTGATTCTGGACCTTAGATGGAACACCGGAGGGCTTCTCGATAGCGCCGTCGACGTGGCGGACAAGTTCATCGACGAGGAAGGCGGTTTGATAGTAAAGAGGCGAGCCGGTTTTGGCAGGGGGTCGGGCGTTGACTATGAGCTGGCACACCGAAAACGAACGCATCCGGACTATCCGCTCGTGATACTGATAAACGGCAGCTCTGCGAGCGCATCTGAGATTGTCGCCGGGGCATTGGCGGACGACAGGTACGAAAGGGCGACGCTGGTAGGAACCAGGACGCACGGCAAAGGCAGCGTACAGGGGATAACGGGCTATCCCCGCGATAGAGCCCAGTTGAAATATACAATGGCGTATTATCATCTGCCTTCCGGCCAGAGAGTTGAAAGCCAAGACGATGCCGAGAAAGAGGGCCGGAAAGATTGGGGTGTCGGACCGGATGTCAAAGTCGAACTCAGAAGCGACGAAGTAAAGAAGATGTTCGATGTGCAGAGAAGTAATGACGTGCTTGTCAGGGCCGATCACGACGAGGCCGACGAGAGCGTCAAGAAGGTGACATTAGAGGAAACCATGGCGTCTGACCCGCAATTGGCTGTAGGGCTATTGATTGTTCGCAGTAAATTGCTTCAAGTTCAGACGCTGGCTCAACTGGACAGTAGACCTGCGCAACAATAACTTTTCAGCTTTTACAGGTGTATTCATTTGACAAATGCCGAAGATGTGAGCAAGTTTGAACGGCAGAGGCAGGAAAAGCTGTCCCGGATCAAAGAACTGGGGATCGAGCCCTACGGCAGCAGGTACGAAGGTGCCGAAGCGGCTGAAGACATCAAACAGAGATTCATCGATGACGACGAGACCCAGCAGGCCAATTGTGCCGGCAGGATTGTGCTGCTCAGGGACATTGGCAAGCTGATTTTCATCACCCTGCGCGACCGCAGCGGAACCCTCCAGGCGGGTTTGAGCAAGAAGCTGCTCGGTAAGCAGTGGGAACTGGCCAAGCTGCTCGAACTCGGTGACACAATCGGAGCCTCCGGCCAGTTGGGTAAAACGCGAACCGGCGAGATCACAATTTGGGCCGATAGCGTCACACTTCTGAGCAAATGTCTGCTGCCGCCCCCGGAGAAGTTTCACGGCCTGGCGGACCTCGACCAGCGTTACAGGCAAAGGTATGTCGACTTGTGGGCCAATCCCGAGGTGATGGAGAGGTTCAAGACACGCAGCGCTATCGTAAAGACGATTCGCGAACACCTGGCCTCCAAGGGATTTCTTGAAGTTGAAACGCCGATGATGCAGGCCATAGCAGGAGGGGCTGCGGCCAAACCTTTTGTCACGCATCACAACAGCCTGGACATGGATTTGTACCTTAGGATTTCGCCCGAGCTGTTTCTAAAGAGATTGCTCGTCGGCGGCCTGGAAAGGGTCTTCGAGATAAACCGGAACTTCCGCAACGAAGGACTGAGCAGAAGGCACAATCCTGAATTCACAATGATTGAAATATATCAGGCCTACGCCGACTACAATATCATGATGGATTTGACCGAAGAACTTGTGTCGCTCTGCGTTCAAAAGCACTGCCCGGGCAATAAGGTCGAGTTCGGCGAATTTGAGATAGATTTCACCCGGCCCTGGCGACGGGCCAAATACGGCGAACTGCTGAAAGAACATGGCGGCTGCGATATCGATGACACCGAGGCCGTCAGAGAAAAGGCCAGGCAGCTCGGTGTCGATGAGTCTCAAATGGACGATGCGGTGGTCGCCAACGAGGTGTTCGAAGCCACAGTCGAGGAAAATCTCATCGCTCCGACGTTCGTGATTGACTACCCGGCGGCGCTGTGTCCGCTGGCCAGACGCAAAAAGGACAATCCGCAACTGGCGGCGCGATTCGAGTTGTTTATTGCCCGGATGGAATTGGCCAACGCATACACCGAGCTCAATGACCCGGCCCAACAACATGAGAATTTTCTTACTCAGCTTCGCGGCGAGGAAGAATCGCTCACGAAGATGGACAGCGATTACATAACCGCGCTGAAATACGGCATGCCCCCGGCCGGAGGGCTCGGCATCGGAATCGACAGGCTGATAATGGTGCTGACTGGCGCGGTGACCATTCGTGACGTTGTTCTGTTTCCGCTTTTGCGACCGGCAAGAAGCTGAGAGTTGTGCCCAGAATGATACGCCCGGCGAGATGCGGGGCTATATGCTTGTATATTTGAGTAAATGACGCTGATACGATGTTGAGACTATTTCTGTGTCTGCGCTATCTGCGCAAGATAAAAATCGTTTTCCTGAGCGTTGCTGCAGTCGCTCTTTCGGTCTCGCTGCTGATTGTGGTATCGAGCCTGTTCAGCGGCTTTATCAAAACGTTCGAGCAAGCGGCGGTTGAAGTAATAGGCGACGTGGTTCTCAGCCCTCGCAGACCGTTTAAGGTTGAGAAATACCCCTTGCTTATCGAGCAACTGGAGCAAGCGTCAACTGTACAGGCGGCAACGGCGGCGCTATTGGCGCCCGGTCTGCTGAAGTTGGATACGGGCATCGTGCGCCCCGTGGAAGTCTGGGGAATCCAGCCCGGTCGACTGGCAAGGGTGACCGGCTTGAAGCGGGCTTTGCTCAAGCAAAGGAGCCTGCCCGGCGAGCCGTCTTTCGAAACGGGCGATTCTCCGGAAAAGACAGGCGGATTTGTGGGCATCGGCGTTCTGGGCGAACCCGACGACGAGACGGACGAATATGATCTTGAAGCGGTTGAGAAGTGGCTAGGCAAGCAGATCGTGCTGACTACGGGGACTGCATCGAGCACTGAAATCAAGAGAAAAGTCGTGGCTTTTTCAATTGCAGACGTGGTCGAGACGGGAGTCTATCAGTTTGACAAAGGAGGTGTGTATCTTTCGATAGAGGATCTCCAGAGGACATTGTATCGGGATCAGGAGTCGCCGATTGCCGATCAGATTCTGATCAAACTCGCCGACGATGTCGACACCAAGGTGGCACTGGCGGAGATTGCCGGTCTGTGGCGGAACTTCGTCACCGAACACCTGGAGGCAAATTTGTTTCTGATACGCCAAACGGATATCCTGACGGCCAAAGAGATGCAAAGGCCTTATGTCCGGGCGTATCGCAAGCAGATGGGGATCCTCTTGCTGATATTCGGCATCGTGAGCTTTGGCGTTGTTCTGCTGGTCTTCTGTATATTCTATATGATCGTCCGACTCAAACAGAAGGATATCGCAATAATCAGAAGCTGCGGGACATCGAGCGCCGCGGTGGCCATGGTCTTTGTAGACTTCGGCGCCTGTGTCGGTATCCTCGGCTCAGCAATCGGAGCCCTTCTGGGATATCTTATTACTGCGAATGTCAACACAATCGAGGAATGGATAAGGATCGTCTTCGGACTGAAACTGTGGAAGAGCAGCGTGTATTTGTTCAGCAAGATACCGAATGAGGTTGACTGGCTGTGGGCTCTCATATTTATGTTGGTGGCAACCGGCGCGGCGATAGTCGGCACGCTGATTCCCGCTGTTGTCGCGGCGAGAACAAAGCCGGTGGAAATTCTCCAGTACGAATAGTCCTTGCCGAATAATGTATAAGATCACTCTCGCAATAAGATACTTGTTGAAACGCCGCATCACGTACTTCGCCGTGATATCGGTCGCGCTGTGCGTCTTCATCGTTTTGGTGGTGATGACCGTTATGGCCGGGCTTGTGGGCGATTTCAAGGAGAAGAACCACTTGTTCGCAGGTGACTGTGTTGTCGCTACCGAATCGTTGGTGGGCTTTTCGTACTATGAAGAATTCATGGAAATACTCGAACAGGTGGATTTTGTGGAAGCTGTCTCGCCCGCCGTAAAGAGCTACGGCTTGATAGGCCCCCGAGGCTCGGACAGCAAGGTCGGCGTTCAGATAATGGGTATCGATCCGGCTGTGCACAGCAGGGTGACCGGATTTGCCCAGAGCCTGGACTACAACAGGGTAGATGCGTCCAAGGCTTTCGAACCTTCATACGACCCGAATCTCGTAGGCTGTGTGCTGGGAAAAGACCTGCTCTACCAGCGCGACTCTCATGGCACCTATGCGGTAGGAGACGGTCCGGGCCGGGCGGGCTATTCGGTGAATTGTTTCCCGCTGACCCCAAAGGGGGCACCGGCTGATGCCGGCACCGACATGGTCAATGCCAAGACTTTCTACCACAGTGACAACTCAGAAAGCGGCCTGGCTAGGGTGGACGGGTCGATGCTTTATCTGCCGTTCGAATGGGCTCAGAGGCTTTGTGGGATGACCGATCCCAACAGAGCCAATGCCATTCATGTCAAGTTCAAGCCGGATGTCAGGTT
>LJTR01000473.1 GCA_001303465.1 Phycisphaerae bacterium SG8_4 | reverse complement strand
AGTTCCACAAAATCGGGCAATGCACCCTCGTGCTCGAATGCAGAGTCGTTGATTGCGAGCAGTTCGCTGATCAGCAGGCTCGAATGAGACAGATCGATCGTCCATGCCCTTGATGCCGTCGGATCACCTTCACTCTGCCAGAGACCCGCGGAGTTCTTGCCTATTACATCGACGATATAGGATTGGCCGTTGGCCAGGTTAGCCAGTTGAATTGGCACATCTACGGGCAGTTCCTGGCTCCATGGCCCGTCGCCGAACCAGTACCTGTAATGTGTGATGCCCGGCCCGCCGACTGTCAGCTTCGCATCGGTGCGATATGTCACGGCGTCGGGCTCGCCGCAGATCGCGGCGCCTTCGGGCACCATCGCGCCCATGTCGAGGCCGCAGGGTCCTGTGCCTATTGCGGGCGAGTCGGCTTTGAGATTGAAGTCGCCGCCGTCTGCGTCGACAAAGAGCGGATCGGCGTCGATATTTCCGACGCCGAGATGATGCCACTGAGAAGGTAGCAGAGAGCGATTGACGGTAACGTTTGTCGAAGCGGTCAATTCGCCAAGTATTGTATCTGCGCTCCAGAAGATGTTGCCGTCCAGGTAGGCGCCGTCTCCCGGCTCTACGTCCGTCTCCAATGGCTCATCGAAATTGATGCCGGCGCCGGTGCAGCCGACGACGGTATTGTTCTCGAATGTGACCCAGGAGCGATCCTTGACCAGCACTGCGTTGTCGCAGTTTAGAAAAAGATTGCGTATGATGACGTGATGCGAGCTGTTGGCCTGATCGTAACCGGTGCTTATTGCATACGATTCCCCTTCCTCAGGGCCGAAGTTGCGATGGAAGTTCATGAAGACGTTGCCCTCGATGTAGCCGTTCGTGCCGTCGAGGTCAAGGCCGTCATCTCCGCCGCCCAAAAAGATATTGTTGACAAACCGGGGGCTCGGATCCGGCCCGCTCGCCGAGAAATCGACCACATCCTGTTTGTCGCCGTTGCAGGCGCCGAAGACATTGTTCTCGAACACAATGTAAGGATCCGAAGCAAACGCCCGATGCCCGGAGACGGTCTGTACGGTCGTGTCCGGAAAGACGCTGTTGCGCACGATAAGTGAAGATCCATTGATCCGGATGATTGTCTTGTCCGTGCCGGCCCAGGTGACGTTGTCGATCAGGAGCCTGGAGTCATCCAGACGAATCGATTCGCCGTCGCGCGACGAGTATTCCATGTCCAGGTAGGCCAGACGATTGTCTTCGGCACTGTCGAAATTGAGGCCGTCCCATCTCGAAGATGAGCCCGGTTGGCGCGTGAATCGTATACGCTCGAACTCGGTGCCTTCGGCTGCGAGCCGCCCTCTGATCGTAAGTGTGGTATCCTCCTCAAAGAACACCGTTGTCCCCGGCTCAATCGTCAGCGTGACTCCTACGGGTACGGTTACGTCGGATGTAACCTCCCACGGCCCTGATGCGGCGTCCAGAATCATCTCCGACTGAATCGTGCCGGAGATTGCGGTAATGTCACCATCGTCATACAAGATGTCCACGTACTGTCGTTCGAGCTTGCTGCCCATTCCGTCGGGGCCGTCGGCAGTCTCAACGACCACGCGATTTATGCCCGGCCGCAATGCTCCTGCTCCCAGCGATGGTATAACACCATCGAGCTGAAGATCGAAGCTGATGTCGGCGCTCGTGCCTGAGAACTGATGCAGTTCGACCGCCAGGACATTCTTGCGGCTCGATAGGAGGCTCGCGTCCACAGCGAAGTCGTAGTAAGCGGATTCATCGGCGCCGCTGACGTTGCTGGTGGCGCCGGCGAGATAATTGATCGGTCGGCCGGGCATGTTGCTGCGAGCGACTTCGACTCCATTGAGATACACAATCGCACCGTCATCGCGGAGCAATCGCAGATTGAGGCTGATGTACTGTGACGCATCACTCACATTGAACGATCGCCTGAAGTACGTTGTTATGTAGTGGTTGCCGTCGGGGCCGCTGTTGACGAGGGTCGCTTCGGGGCGGCCCTGATACGCGTCGCCGTAGCCGAGCTCCGCCGGCCCCTGTTGCCACCATGAGTCATCGTAACTGGTGTGAGCAAACCAGCTGGGACTGTCGGGCGGTGCGTCCTGGCTGGAACCGTCGTCCAGATACTTCCACACCGAACCGCTGGCGACAAGCGTGTTGGTGATGCCGACTGCGCCGCCGAAGTCCCACATTCCTTCTGCAGCTGACCAATCCGCCACAAAGCCGTTGACAAGGACTGACCCTGTTGTGACCGCGTCGGCCGTTCCGAAAAGTGTAAAGCGGTCCGTGCCGCTCTGATAGTATCCATCGAGTTGCGGCATGTTTGTTTCCGCGGTCAGTTGAGACTGGATTAGCGAGAGAATATGTGCGTTGCGTGCCGCGACAAAACCTGTCATCTGGTCAATAGTAGCGGCCGGAACGAAATCGCCCAGCAGATCGTGCATAAACGGTTCGAGTTGCTCGGCTGCAAAGGTTGTCTCAATAAGATCTCTCAGGTGGAAGTAATAGCGCCCGACGAATTGAGGGTGCCTGAGAAAACGGCTTATCGCCGGAAGACCTGCTGCTCGGAAGATGCCGTTCGTTGCGCTGCCGCTTCTTCCAAATATCGTGTCCAGATCATGCTGGATGAGCACAAAGCGCCGGTCTAGGACACCTCGATAGAGGTAGTAGTCATCGCCCACGCCGTTGGGCAAAGAAGTCTCGCTATTGTCCAGGATCGTGTTTATGGCGAAGTATCGCAGCCACTGGTCCACGTTGATGACGCGTCCGACTTCCTGCACATATGTGTTATCCGGGGTATTACTCGACAGAACGTAGCAGAGGTCGATGATATCGGAGAAATCGTCTTCGGCCGTGTTGGTCCTTTTCAAGTAGCTGTTGCGGTAGGAGTCGTAATTCTGCCCGCGATATTGCAGATCGGCCGGGCCCGCATCACGCATACATTTGTAGGCGTTGCCGGCGCCGTCGTCCGGGAAGTGCCTGTCGGCGAAGTCACTGTCGATCACCTCGACGTGCGCGTACGATCCGTACATCTCACGTCCGGAGACGGCCAGGTTCTCGCCATTGACTCTGACCTGTACGGCGGTGACTTGGGGCTGGGGCAACCCCGAGAGGCGAAAGATTGCGTTGCCGGCCAGTTGATAGTAGGTGTACTTGGTGTTCAGGTTGACGGCGGTGACGCCTTTCCACGGACGGTCATGCGGGAAATTCAGGCGATAGTTGTTTGGCGGATCGTTTCGCGAACCGTGCCCGCGATTGCGGATTCCGAGATTGTGGCGCACTCTGATGTCCACCCCGTCGACGCTGACAAATGTGGCGTTCATCTGGGCGTCACTGTTGTGCTCGCCCCCCTCGCGGTCACCGATATCCAGGAGTCTGCCCTTATCCGCCTCGGCCATGATCACATAGTAGATCGCAACCGACGCTGGTGCCGAAAAGATCATTCACCTGATAAAAGGCGTTCGTGACCTGCTCAAGTGTGCCATCGACAATGCTCGGCGCAGGCCAGGTCCGCCGATTCGCCTCGGCGTCACTTGCGTGGATGTAGAATTCAACTATTGCGCCGTCGCGTTGAGCCGGTACAGAGGCGGCGTATATGCCATCGCCGGCCTGACGGTCATCGTGGGTGCCGTCGTCAAACATCTGGACGACTTGATAGTCTGTGGTACCGCCTCTCCGAAGGAAATTCCCATTCTGATACACTGAACTGTCCAGCCGATAGTACAAAGCGGCCGTGACGCCGGAGGGCGCCTCGTCGATGATGCGGGCCGAAACTGTCACGGTGTCATCGTCCCCCGGAATGACCGGCAGATGCGTTACATCGGTAATCAGCGGCGCAATGTTGCCGGCGGCAACCGAGTTGATCGCGCCGGGTGTACCGCCGCTGACCAGGCTTGCCGCCCAGTTCCGGCCGTGCTCATTGCCCAGGGCCGGATTAATCAGCTCTAGAGATCTGCCGCGACCGTCATGTTCGGTGATCCAGAGCCAGCCGCGATGGCCGCTGTCACTTGGCCCCAGCTCTCGCACGCCCCAGTCGCCCTGATCGGAATAACGGATCGAATCGATCCTAGCGCCGGCACGATCGAGAAGCTCGATCCTTTCGCCGCTGTTGCTCAGCTTGCCATCCCAGCCTCCGACGACGTTGGCCATACGCCGGTAAATGGCCTTGAACGTGGCCACATCCGCCGCAACCACAAGATACTGCCCGGCGCCGACTGTCACGTCGGGAAAGACAAAATCAACGCCATTGCTGAGACGCCAGCCCGAGAGGTCGATCGTCTGTGTCCCGCGATTGTACAGCTCGACATATTCCTGCCGGATATCCTCCGGTTGACCCCGGCCCGATTGAGGATGGTACATGATCTCATTGATCAGAATCGCGGCATTGCCGTTGTCAGCGGCCCCGATCCCTTGTGAGAGAGCAAAATCCGCCATGGTCGCACCGACCAGAAACACGATCAGCGCCAGTGACGGAAGTGATTTTCGCGCTGGGGTGCCTTCGCTCCGCTTCGGTGTCCCGCACGTACCGCGGACCGGTAACTGCCGGTTTTTGCCCATAAATCTCCAATCCTCGATGTCGCAGTCCTCGATGGTGCGTGTCCTCAACGTACAACCCCTTGTCTTTGGCTATTTTACCAAAAACGGGGTGATCGAGTCAATTAATACCCTTCAGGGTAGTAAATTCCCGCGAGCAAAACCACAACCTGTTATTGTGAAGCCACTACCTATGGCACAAGTTACCCGCGCAAGAACCCGAATTCTCAATCAGGAGCAGTAGAAATGGCCTGGCTCAATGGCCGAGCTCAAGCCTTGAGCCCTCCTACTGTTGCCGGTCAGTCGCATGGAGCGAAAGAAAATATGGAAATCTGAAGTATCTCTGGTACTATGGCGGCATGGCAGCTACATTGACGCGACGTAGTTTCATCAGACACGCGGCGCGAGTCGCCGCCGGTGCCGCTCTATCAGTTCGCGCGGCCGCAGCACCAGCCGCATCTGAGGCACGTCCGAATTTCGTG
>LJTR01000070.1 GCA_001303465.1 Phycisphaerae bacterium SG8_4 | reverse complement strand
TGGGCCGAAAGAAGGCATTGGCAGTAGGCAGTCGGTTAACTTACATCAGGATCAGCCGGTTCAATGCCGGCCTTCTGTGTCAAACGAACGAGATCGGCAACGGAAACAACATCCATTTTTGACATCATCCGACCTCGATGGATCTTTACCGTGTCCTCGGCGATTCCAAGCTTGTAGGCAATTTGCTTGTTCAGCAGACCAGCCACTACGAATCTCATGACCTCGAATTCCCGCGGAGTGAGTTTGTCAAGTTTTGTGCGTATCTGTTCGAGTTCGGCATGTGCTTGACGACCGGCCCGATCATTGTCAAGGGCCGTCCGAATCGCTTGCAGAAGGTGATCACGATCTACCGGTTTTGTCAGGAAGTCCACCGCACCCTCTTTCATAGCCTCGGCGGTTGTCGGAACGTCACTATGTCCCGATACAAATATGATAGGCATGGCGCAGGCCTTTTTGGTCATTTCAGCTTGCAGGTCCAGCCCACTAAGCCCCGGCATCTTGACGTCAAGAACAATACAGCCAGGACCGTTATGGTGCGGGCTCGCCAGAAAGTCTTCTGCCGAGGCAAACGCCATAACGTTGAACCCGGCAATGCGGATGACACGGGACAAGCCGCGCCGAGCCGAAGGGTCGTCGTCGACGAGGAAAACAGTGGGCGTCTGGTCATTTATCATGATTCAGCGCCCCCTCCAGCCACAGGCAAGCTGAAACTGACTCTCGCTCCCCCTTCAGCCTGGTTCCCGGCCCACATCTGCCCACCGTGCGCCTCTATAATGAACCGGCTGATCGCAAGGCCCACCCCCGTACCCTCCGTCTTCGTCGTGTAGAAAGGCTCAAAGATGTGTTCGAGCCTTCCTTCGTCAATGCCCGGTCCTGAATCCTCAACGGCGACGGCGATCTTTCCAGTGCCGTCCATAGATGTACGGATCACCAATCTGTTCAGTCCTCTGGTGGATTCGGCCATTGCCTGCTGGGCGTTCAAGACCAGGTTCATGAGGACCTGCTTGAGTTGGACATCGTCGCCCATCACTTTCGGTAAGTCGGCAGCAAGGTCTCTCGTAACCAGAACATTGTGGATCACCATGTCGCTGTTCAAAACACTGAGCACATCTTCGATCAAGCTGTTGAGGTCCAGGGGCCGTGTGTCCGTATCTCTCTTACGCAGGAATGCCCTTAGCTGCCACATTACCTTACCAGCCCGTTTCGTATCGGCCACAATATCCTTGACGATGTCCCTTACTTCTTCCATGTCCGGCCGTGAATCCTTCAGCAACATTTCGACCGCCTGAGCGTTGCTGAGGACTCCGGTTAGCGGCTGCTGCATCTCATGGGAAAGTGATGAGGAAAGCGCCTCGAGCATCTTCACGCGCCCAAAGTGATAGAGGGTCATGTGGGCCTCGCGTGCCTGCTTCTTCGCCTTCTCAAGCTCAGTCACATCATGAATCGAGGCGAAGAAGCCCTGGATTTTGCCCCCTCTAAACTCTGGGACGTAAGTGGCCAGCAAGTGACGCGGCTCCGTTCCTGAAGGGGATGTCGTTGTCTCGAAGGTAACCGGCTGGCCTAGAAGCACTGTCTCGATCCTATCCCTTATCAGTTCGAAGGCGTCCTGGCCCAGGACCTCCAACACTCTTCTGCCAGGGATGTCGTCGCGGGGCAGTCCTACAAAGTTCGCATAGGATTCGTTAACGAAGATATATCGTAGACTGGAGTCTACATAGGCAATCATGGCCGGCAGTGAGTCCGTGATCAGACGTAGTTGCTGCTCACTTCTCTGAAGAGCCTCTTCGTTGGCTTTGCGCTGGGAAATATCGTCCCGCGCGAGCTGCAATTGTCTCGTGCGTTCAGCCACCTGTGCCTCAAGGGAACGTCGACGAGCCTTTACCAGTTGGACACGTCCTTCAAACCCTCCCACAATACCTCCAATGATCAGCACAACCGCGAGTACCCTGAACCACGTCGTCTCCCACCACAGTGGCGTTACGATGAGACTTAGAGACGTGCCCGCTTCATTCCAGACACCGTCACTACCGGCCGCCTTGGCGCGGAAAACATAGTCACCCGGCTCCAGGTTGGTGAATGTTACACTCCGTTCACCACCCAGGTATACCCAATCTTCAATTAGACCTTCGAGCATATAGGCGTACTGGTTCTGCTCAGGGTAACGAAAATCGAGGGCGGCAAACTCAAGCGTCAAAGCCTTCACTTCGCGGCCAATCGTGATCTTTTCGCTGACAGAAATATGCTGTACAAGGGTTGTGCTTCCGTCTCTTCTTATCGGCACAGATTCGTAATTAAGCTTCAAATCAGTCAGAACAACCGGAGGTGGTTCGCCGTTTCTCATCCTCTTGGGATGAAAGGCCAATAGTCCGTCACGCCGTCCAAAGAGCAAATCACCTCGACTGCTCTTGAGGGTGGCTCCTACACAGAAGTCCCCGAGCCAATTCCCGGCCAGAGATTCATAATAGCGCTTGCGGAATCCCGAGCTTGAGATGTTACTGAGGATGTAGATGCCTCGACCCGTGCTTACCCACAAATCGCCGGCATTGTCCTCAACAATCCCACGAATATCATTGTACGGCTGCCAGTCCTCCTCGCCGACGGGGAAGTTGGCGCCAAGGAATCGAGTGAAGGATTCTGTCGCCCGGTCGAGACGATTTAGCCCGTCTCGGGTTCCGATCCAGAGCATGCCCCGTGAATCCTCATGGACGACCTGGACAGAATCGTCGGTTAGGGTCCGCGGATCGTTCTTATCAGATCGATAACACGAGAACCGGTCAGTGGCCCTGTCAAGGCTGTACAGGCCGTCACCACGCGACCCTATCCAGAGGACACCAAACCGGTCCTCACAAATAGCCACTACATCTACCGGTATTGGCCGATGCGGATCTGACATGTCGGGACGATATCGGCCGAATGTCTTGGCGGCAATGTCCAACCAGCAAAGACCATTCTTTGTTCCTATCCAAAGAATATTCTCGCGGTCTCTGCAAAGACTATTAATACAGTTTAAGCCAAGGTCACTGCCATCATTCGGATCATAGCGCAGACGTTCGAATCCGCTGGTCGCAGCATCGAATCTGTAGAGTCCGCTGGCTGGTGTGCCAATCCAGACGGGTGCCGGCCCTGTGGTTGATACACTGACGGTTGACACGAGTGGACTTCCTAGGCTGTGAGGGTGCGAAGGATCAGGCTGGTAGCATAACCACTGTCCTGTCACTCGATCGAGCAGGTTCAATCCTCCCCCATATGTTCCGATCCAGAGCTTTTCCTGGTGGTTTTCGCTAATCGCTGTTACGCGGTTGTGGCTGAGGCTCTCTGCATTCTTTGGGTCGTGCTGATACACCGTGAATGGCTTGGGAGCGGAGTCAAACCGGCTAATACCTCCGGCGGCGGTTCCGATCCAAAGCAAGCCGCGCCGGTCCTTACAGATACACTGAATCTGATCATCACTTAGGCTCGACGGATCAGTTGAATCATGACGAAAGTTATGCAAGACTTTATGGTCAAGATCCTTCCGCCATAGACCTTTTCGGGTCCCGAACCAGACCCGACCGAACCGGTCCTCACATACGGCCGACACAGAACTGTTGTCCGGGAGCGAGCTGTTTGGATCAAGCGGAAAGCGGGAAAAAGTCCCTGAGTCAGGATCGAAGTGATGAATGCCACTGCCCATCGTTCCAACCCAAAAGCATCCGTCCCTGTCTTCCCAGATCGTGCCATTGAGTGTGTCTCCACTGCGGCTGTACGGGTCTGGAGGGTTATGCAGATACCGAGCAAATCGCCCCTTGGAACGATCAAGCAAATCCAATCCCCGGTTCGTTGTCACCCATAGTCGTCCGGCCCTGTCCTCATAGATACTCTTTATGACATTACTGCTAAGGCTGTTTGGATCTGAGGGAACATGTCCATAACGCGTGAAGGTTTTCGTCGGACGGTCAAATCTGTTCAATCCTCTTGATGGTGTGCCGATCCAGAGTATACCTTCGCTGTCTTCGAAGATCGTGGTTACCCTCGGATCGCTCAGGCTTTTCGAATCGTTTGGGTCGTGCTGATATACCGTGAACTGCTCAGTTGTCGGGTCAAAACATGCGATTCCAGCCCACAGCGTTCCCACCCAGAGCATGCCCTCCTTATCCTCGCAAATGGCATGCACCTCGTACCTCATGTACTTGGTCTTGGGTTTGTAGACCTTCACGCGGTAGCCATCGTACTTGCATAATCCACGTGATCCAAACCACATGAAGCCCTTGCTGCCCTGGATGATGCAATTCACCCCGTCGTGCGGCAGACCATCTTCTTCCGAAAGGTGTGTGAACGCCAGCGTCTCACGAGTGGAAACAGCTGTCTGGCCCCACGTCTGGAGCGACATGAGAAGAACAACCAGAAGCACCCAGATGACTCTTATTCTCGGCGTCATAATGCTGCATTATCCCAAAACAAACGCCCGAACAGTCTAACCGTTTAGAGCAATCATGTCAAAGAGCTGCATGATCCCAAATACGTGTGGTTAGGCTGTGGTAAGTGACAAGAATCCTGTCGGATAGCCGGAGCTTTGACACCGAGTGTTCGACAAAGCAATACAAAATGCGCATCTCGATCCAGCTCCAAGCGATTAGTCATAAGTCTTGAAGCTGACGAGCAGCTACATCAATCCTTTGCATGGATTGACAATCGTGACACCGTGAACGGATCGTTCCACACCTCCTCGGTCATCCCGGACCAGAAAGCCCCCTGCTCTGAGGTTTCAGCTGTTACCGATTCGCAGGCCTTTCCTTCAACTGTGAACCTTGAAGCCGGCCTGCCTTGGTACAGCCAAAATGAACCTGGAACCGTATCTGCCTGGAATCAGCCAGAATTCGCCGCTGCTCAGGTCCTATAATTGTCCGAACTAACGGTTGCCAGATTCATTGGCGCCAATTAATCTGTTTCTATTGATTTTATAGTGGCAATAAGTCATAAACACCTACCGCGAACACATGGCAGATAAACCCCACGCCTTTGCTGAAGTCCGTCGCGTACAAGCAGCCCTGGTCCGTGACTATTCGAATGACTTTGCCAGGCATTCCAGCAAGATCAATTCGGTCCATATCCAAGGTGTATTCGAAAACATCCCCAGACAGTTGTCGCAATACATGGACGGTAGTGTTCAACGTTATCAATTCAAGGATGTACTCACGAATAAGAAAGCTTTCTCCGAATTGGCCGGACCGATTCAATGGCTCGTTCAGGCAGACCTGGCGTTAGACGTTCACATCTGCAACAAGGCGGAAGTCCCTCTGTGCGCCTTCACCCAGGCGAATCTTTTCAAATTGTACCTCTTTGACACTGGTATTCTAGGTTGTATGCTCGGGATCCCTCCGGCCAGCTTGATACAGCAGGATTACGGCGCCACCAAGGGGTGCTTCGCCGAAAACCTTGTGGCTCAAGCCCTGAAACGATCGCATGACAAACCGCTTCACGCCTGGAATGAAGGCAGGGCAGAAACAAGGTTCCTCAAGATGGAACAGAACTTGATCATCCCCATAGAAGTTAGATCCGGAACACGCACCAAGGCCAAGAGTCTACAAACCTACAAGCAAAAGTATCAGCCAGACCACGTCATCAGATGTACGGCCAAACCGTTGCACCGGGACACAGAATCCCATCAGATCAATGTCCCGTTATACATGGCAGAGTACTTGTAGTTTGACAGTTACGTTCCTGTGGCGCTACCACCCGATCACAGAAACAGTCATTGGTGGTTGGTGATTTGTGGTGAGTAATAGGAAGACGATCTGTTCAGCTTTTTCAACTGTACCCTTCAGGGTAGTAAATTCCCGCGAGTGAGATCATAGACTGCTATACCCTTGAGGGTAGTAGATTCTCGCGAGCAAAACCATAACCGGTTATTGTCAGGCTACCTACCCGCGCAATAACGAAATTTTTGAGTCGGGAACACCATAGTGTAGAGCTACTTACCCGCGCAAAAACGCGAGATTTCAATCTGGAGCACTATAACCACCAACCACTTACCACTATTCATCGACGATAAAACGAATATCGCCTGCTTCGCCGTCTTTGCCAGGCGAAAAAACGCTCGCTCTCGGGCCGACGACGGAGTTTTCCGACAAAGCCTGGCACGCCTTTCGGAAGATCTGTCTGAGACCTTGGGCAGTGGATTCTCTATGAGAAATCTCCGCAAAATGCGACAGTTCTATCTTTCCAATGAGATTTGGCCGCCAGCGGTCAAATTGACATGGACTCAGAACGTACTTATTCAATCAGGCAACTTCGCCTCTGAGGCTTTTAATTCTTCTTTAGTCACCTCTATCAGACTCAAATCACCAAGCACAACGCTATATGTCCCCGCCGGTGTACTCCATCTCCAAAGCACCGCATCGGGCATCTCCGGTGTTACGCGATCACCATAATAGGCCCAATCTCGTTCTTCTTCTTTGAGTAAGCGATACAATTTGACCGTTCCATTCATTGGCCCCATTGTCATCTTAAACTCATCTTTATTTTTGCGCAGATATTCTCTCATTTGCTCATCTGTTAATCCCTCAAATCCCTCAAGCACCTCAGGATCTTCTGGTACAACTGCCATCATAGACCCTAGTCTTTCAAGGTTCTCGGGGTAACGCCGGTGTTTCTCTCTGTAATACCTCAATCCACTGACGGCCGAATTGGGATCATAGATAGGACTCGACGCCGGCATGTCAAAACCAAGACTGATATAATGCTCAGGGATAGTCACTTCAAAGTCAGAGGCGTTAAGGGGAATCGCCCATTGGAACTGATCGGAAACAGTAAGCCATCGATTGCCATTGACCCAGTTAATTGTTTCTTCGATTCGAACAGGTAATTTACTCTCTGTATCGATCCACGCCGTGGCGATAATACCAGGCTGCTTGGGCCACTTGAAATAATTAGGATCTGTTGTTTGGAAACCTTCTACGGTCTTGCCCTCAATTTCTGAGAATCCTATTCTCTGGTACTCACATGCCAGGATCTTCGTAAGCATGGTACGTGGATCCATTGCACGAATACCGTCAACCATGTTCTTGCTCTCATTACTATCTTCATAAAGATTGACACTCACCGCTATTTGCTTTTCATGAGAAAGCATAATGGCTTTCCCTTGAAGGAGGGATAACAGCATCTCTGCGGAAAGACGCTGCTGCTGTGTATTTGGATCAACATTCCATTCTGTCATCTTCATTCCAAATACTTCGCTGGCGATTGTTTTGGTGACTTTGGTGTCATTATGTCGTCCTGTTCGAGTCTTACGTGCTTCCAGCGAAAAGGACCCTGCTTGATCAATAGAGCGTAAAACATCTGCTAAGGCCATGCTTGAGGTTTGACCCCAGAAGAAGACACTTAAGGTGAGTGTCGCCAAAATACTGGCAGCTACTGCCAGGCGTGTCATTGGGTGAGTCATTATGCGTCTCCATAAGCAATGGGGCAAAATGCTCCTCTCAGGAATCGCCTCAAGCCGTTTAAGCACTGCTGCTCTTAGCGATGGCCCTGGAGCCACGTCTCGCCCAAGTTGTACCAGTTCTTTTTCCAAGTCACGATTGGTCATAATCTTAGCGCCTCCATTTGACGACGCAGCCGGGCATGTGCCCGCGACAACTGTTTGGTCACCGTGCCCGTCGGCCGACCGATCATCCTGGCGATATCGCCGACAGGGTGCCCTTCAAAATAACGTAATAGTACAACGCGTTGCTCTTGGGACGGCAAGGTCATTACCGCTTTCAGCAATTGCTCTGATGCTTCACTTAATCGCCCGTCGCTTTGCTGAAGTGACATGTCTTTAGAGATGGAACCTTCTGTGATCTTAGGTTTTCGTCTGATCCACATCAATGCCTCATTCCTGGCGATCTTGTAGAGCCAAGGTCCAAATTGAGATGGATTCTGTAATCGATTCAAGTTTTGAAACGCTTTCACAAAGGCGTCCTGCGCCAAATCTTCAGCCACATGAAGATCCGAAACAATCTGAGCGATCACGGCACGCAAACTGCGCTCATAACGCATAACCAGTTGGCCATACGCCTCTCGGTCCCCTGCTTGCACTTCTCGAACAAGTTGCTTGTCTGATACGTCCAACAGATATCACCTTGAAAACACTGCTATTCTGTCAGTTTGACGGGAAGGGATTCCCATTTGCCGTCCTTCTCGACCATGGCCAAGAAGACCTCCCACTGGCCGCTCTCGCGTGACTTGCCGAGAAAGAAGGTGGCATTCAGGCCCTTGTAGGGTCCTTTAATGACCCTCACATTCACGTCGTCAACTCCCGCATATGGTCCTTTGTGAAAGTTGGGGATTGAATAGGCGAACTCACTCTCCTCTGCCATGCCCTGAATGCGTCCCTGATCCACGTCTTGATCGATTGCGTCGATTTTGTCCAGTATGGCACAGCCAGACAGACAAACGGCGAGACTGATTACGACTACTGACTTCCTCATCTCATCTCCCTATACGAGAGAACAAATCATTTTAGCAGTCAACATCCTTGACTCACTCTACAGGATGCCAAAATATGCCAAAATGCGACATTATTCTCTATGATAGCTGTTTCATAGTTGTTTTCTATGTACAAAAGATTGTGAGACAATATCTCATACGAAATACTCGATTCGCGAAAATCCGCGTTAAGAGGTTGTTAATTCCCGTTCGACTACGCTCAGGGCAGGCTGTGGTTTGGAAGTTTTTGGTTGCGGCCAAAGGATGCGCTGGGCACATATCTACTTTCGACACCCCGGTTGACGTATTGAGGCAGCGGCAAGCCGGTGGATACTGCTGTTGATTTGACCTTTGAAGGTGAAAATGTCGGAACTGGTCTGGTCGAAGCGCGTATATGGGCGATGACGTAAATGGCATAAAAAACACTGCATTCCATTGTAATTTTACATGTTTAATGTAAAAATGCATTGCATTATTACAATTGATTCCTTTGTTGTTATAGTGCTCCTGATTGAAAATTCGCGTTCTTGCGCGGGGAAGTGGCTTTACAATAACAGGTTATGGTTTTGCTCGCGAGAATGTACTACCCTGTAGGGTATAAGTGCAGAGGTAGTAGCCACGAAAACACAAAGCTTGTCCTGAGCGCAGTCGAAGGGACACGAATTTAGAATACCGAAAACTTGGTGACTTCGTGCCTTAGTGGCCAAGAATGAAATTCCGCAATTTTGACATTTGATTCTTGATATTTGCATCTTCAAGGAGAAAGACCATGGGCAGTGACAAGGCGACAATACCACGGAGGACTGAGCGAAAGGATACCGCGCATCGGAGGAAGATCTCGCGCAGGGGCTTTGTCGCCCGTGCGGCAGCGACGGCGTCTCTGGCTTCTCTGCTCGAAACCGGCCGGCGGGCCGAAGCCAACGAGCGCAGACGTGCGCCGGTGTCGCCGCGAGAATCGATCAAGATCAGCAAGCTCGAAACGTTTGTTCTTAGAAACAGCTGGGTCTTCGTAAAGATCTCCACTAACGCCGGAATCGTCGGCTGGGGCGAGATGCTCAAGGACAACAGCAAGATGTGCGCCGCTGGCGCGAAAGAACTCGAGTCCTATCTTGTCGGCAAGGACCCGCGAAGGGTCGTTCATCACTGGCAGGCGATTTACCGCCACTCGTTCTATCGCGGCGGGCCGGTGCTGACAGCCGTGCTCAGCGGCATCGACCAGGCCCTCTGGGACATCAAGGGCAAGGCACTTGGCGTTCCCGTTTATGAGCTTCTGGGCGGTCCGACAAGAGATAGGATCAGGATCTACGGCAGCAGCACCGATGTCAAACGCGGCAAGGCCAAGGCGTTCAAGACCCAGGTGAGAGCCGACGGCCGCATTCCCAACCGGTATGTCGAGGGCCAGGGATTTGTCCAGAGAGCCGTGGAGGACTTCGCCGCTCTGCGCGACTCTCACGGCCCCGACGTCGACATTGGTATTGACTTCCACGGTGCCGTTCAGCCGCAGACGGCACTGCTTCTGATAAAGGCACTCGAACCGTATCAGCCCTTCTTTTACGAGGAACCCGTTCAGTGCCAGAACGTGGACGTTATGGCCGAGATCGCGCGCAAGACCCACATACCGATCGCGACAGGCGAGCGAATATTCACGAAGTGGGGTTTCCGTGAGATTCTCGAAAAGAAGGCGGCCAGTATTCTGCAGCCGGATGTCTGTTACGCAGGCGGTATAACGGAGCTGCGCCTGATCGCGGGGATGGCCGAGGCCTACTATGTCCCCATAGCGCCGCATAACCCTCAGGGACCGTGCTCGCTCGCGGCCAGCTGCCAGATCGCCGCGTCGATTCCCAATTTCCTCATCCAGGAACGCGGCACTGATACCCATGAAAACCTGTTGAAGGTGCCGTTCAAGGCAGAGAACGGTTTCCTGCCGCTTCCGACAGAGCCGGGCCTCGGGATCGAGATTGACGAGGACAAACTCATGGCGCAGGTCGGTGAGCCGAGAGATTATCCCAGGACCTACGATAGAGACGACGGTTCCGTGGTGGACTGGTAGAAGAGAAGGTAATAGTGATGGATATGACAGAACTGATACGCCGGTTTCGACAGCGCATAGCAGAAGGGCCGGTATTTGGACCTTTCTCAAAGACCAGCGATCCGGCTATCGTCGAGACGCTGGGCCATGCCGGATTCGATTTCATCATCCTCGACACCGAGCACGGACCCAACAGCATAGAGACCGTTCAAAATCTGATCCGGGCAGCCCAGCTTTCGCAGATGGCGCCGATTGTGAGAGTTCCTTCCGGCGACTACGAAATGATCGGCAAGGCACTGGACGTGGGCGCCGCCGGCGTTCAGGTGCCTCAGATTTCCTGCGCCGAAGATGTGGGAGCGGCAATCGAACACGCAAAGTTTGCCCCACTGGGCATGCGCGGCGTATGCCGCTTTGTCAGAGCTGCCGGCTACTCATCGATGGAAAGGGGCGAATATTTTCGCCGCGCCAATGAGGCCCTTCTCATTATCCAGATAGAAGGTCAAGCCGCACTCGACAATCTTGATGATATCCTGGCTGTCGATGGCGTCGACATCGTATTCGTCGGTCCCTATGATCTGTCACAATCGCTGGGGGTCCCCGGCGAAGTGGAACATCCGTTGGTGACTGAGAAGATGCAGCAGATCGTCCAAGCATGTCTCGACAAAGGAGTGTTCGTTGGCAACTTCACCGAGACGATCCCACAGGCCGAGACGTGGACCGGCCACGGCCTGCGCTATATCTCATACTCGGTTGATGTCGGAATCCTCTACGAAGCGGCCAAGAACCTCGTGAGAGATTTCAACCGCATGCGTAATCGCAATGGATAGCGAGGGGGCATCCGAAACAGGAGAAATATCAAAAATCAAATATCAAAAATCAAAATTGATGAGCCCGCCTTTGGCGGGGCTGTTTCAAAGAGCATCCGACTGCGTCGGATTCCACAATCTTGCATTCTGCATTTTGATTTTTGCTTTGCTTTCAGGCTGCGACCGCAAGGACTCCTTTCCAAATCGTCCCATCACATTCATCTGTCCCTGGGGCGCCGGCGGCGGCACCGATGGTATCTCGCGCCAGCTGGGCTTTCTGTTGGAGAAGGAACTTGGCGTGCCCGTCAACGTCGTCAACGCCACGGGCGGAGGCGGAGTGACGGGACATTCGCGCGGCGCCAGGGCGAGACCCGACGGTTACACGATAACGATGGTGACCGTCGAACTCAACATGCTGCATTGGCGGGGCCTGACCAGTATTTCCCACGAAGATTTCAGGCCGGTCATGATGGTGAACCAGGACGCAGCAGCCGTCTTCGTACGAGCGGACAGCGAATGGAAGACACTGCCTGAACTGGAGCAAGCCATAAGGGACAATCCCGGCAGGCTCAGGGCATCGGGAACCGCGTTCGGCGGAATCTGGCATGTCGCGGTGGCGGGCTGGCTCACGACGGTCGGCCTGCAGGCATCGGACGTAACATGGATCGCTATGAGCGGTGCCGCGGCATCCCGGCAGGAATTGATGGCCGGCGGTTTGGACGTCCTGGTATGCAGCGTGCCGGAGGCCCAGGTTCTCTTGAAGGCCGACAAGATAAGGTGTCTCGGAGTGATGGCGGATGAACGACTGCCGGGGTATCCCGAAATCCCCACCTTCA
>LJTR01000069.1 GCA_001303465.1 Phycisphaerae bacterium SG8_4 | reverse complement strand
CCCAGCCGGCAGTTCCGCCGCCCCAAACGTAGGATTCGTCAGCAGTTCGTCCGCTTCAGTCTTCGGGTCAGCACCACGTGCCAGACTCACAAAGCAAATGAGCACAACCACGCCGGGCCAAATGTATCTTGCCATCTTCTGTTCCTTCCGAGTGAATCATGCGTCACTGACCGAGTTGCCGGATCCCTGTACTTGCTTTGACAGGGACGACATGACAAATCGGTTAGCTTGAACAATTACATTTCTATTATAGTAGCCAACAACCGGCGGGCAACCCAAATCACGATGGACTGTTCTGGTGGTTTGTGATAGGATTTCGTCGTTTGGCTCATTGTTGATTGCTGGAGATGTTGTGGCGAATAACACTTTGATCGAGGCGAGCGTGTAATGGCTGGGCGTGTGTTGAAGGTTGCAACGTGTCAGTTTGCTGTCGGGGCCGGGATTAAGCGAAATTCCCGGACAATATGCGGGCTAATGCACAAGGCGCATGAGGGGCGCGCCGATATCGTTCATTTTTCCGAATGTGCTCTCAGCGGTTACGTCGGCACGGACTTTCCGAACTTCAAGTGGTACGATTGGGATCTGCTCAGAGAAGAGACCGAGAGAGTAGTGGCCCTGGCGGCCAAACTGCGAATTTGGGTCGTGCTGGGCAGCACGCACAGGTTGACCGAGCCGAACAAGCCTCACAACAGCCTCTACCTGATCGGCCCCGACGGCAGGATTGTCGATCGCTACGACAAGAGGTTCGGCACGCCGGGCGATCTCAAACGGTTAACGCCCGGAGACAGGTTCGTAAATTTCACCATCAACGGCGTCAAATGCTCGCTGCTGATATGCTTCGATCTGCGATTTCCAGAGCTTTACCGTGAACTCTACAAGCAGAAAGTGGATTGCATTTTCCAGTCGTTTTATAACGCCCGCCAGCAGGGGCCCAGCGTGCACACGCAGATCATGCGCCAAACGATGCAGTGCCGGGCGGCGACAAATCATTTTTGGGTCAGCATGTCGAATTCGAGCGGTTATTACTCGCCGTATCCGTCGTGTTTCATCCAGCCTGACGGCAGGATATTGCGCCAACTCCGGATGAATCGCCCCGGCTTGATGGTTAACAAGGTCGATCTGGGCAGGAAATTCTACGATCCGATGGTTGACTTCAGGGATATGGCGGTCAGCGGAAAACTGAACAATGGCGAGCAAGTCGTCGACGACCCCCGATCGAGGATAACGACGCGCCTTTGAAGATCACTCTCGACGACCGTGGTTGGCCCAGACTGCTGATTCGCGGGCTTGATGCGAGAGGCGCAGGCCCTGTTTTCGGGCCGAAACGAATGATCGCGAACAAAAGCCGGACCTGCCTCGAATATAGCACTGGACGACTCGGTCAGGCGTGAGGATTGTCTTGGATTATCAAGGTTCTGTGCCGGTTCTAAAGGTCTCCACGGATTGGTTAACCTGGTGCCTTTGCAGCAACAGAGCCCAGGGGCCGGCTGCGGACCCAAATGACGGCGCCAGATTAGACTTCTCGGACGTGGAGATTCCGGCCCTGGACCGAGGATTAGATTTGTGGGCGAACGCAGATTCCGGACGATCGGCTTTTGTTCTGGCCAGGGGCGGGCGTATATTGGACTGGCCACGGCAGGAGAATCCTTGTATTGGAACGGATTTTAGGTTAAACTGCGGGTCCTTGTTTGGTCGAAAATTACATCAAAATCTATCTGAATCTAAATACTGGAGGCATTGACATGAGACCTAAGTACTTTGCCCTCGTTCATCTTGTTGTCGGTTGTGCGTTGCTCTGGCAAAGCGGCTGCCAGCAGCAATCCAGAATCGGTACCGGGCCCGAAGCGCTCGAAGAACCGGGGAATGTCGGTACTGCCGACGCCGGCGGCCCCCAGCCAAAGATCGCGTTTGAGGCATCGGGGCTCGATTTCGGCGAGGTTCCGCCCAACCAGCTGAACAAAGGTCAAATCAAGTTCACAAATACCGGAGAGGGAGTGTTGAAGATCTCGAAAGTAGCGAGATGCTGCAGTGTTGTCGCCAGTTTGGCCGGGGAGAAGGAAGAGTATGCTCCGGGCGAAAGCGGGGCCGTGAATGTGGAGTGGAGATCAGGATCTCAGCCGCTAGATTTTGCGCGTGAGTTGGTCATCCACAGCAACGACAAGTCAAACGCGGCGGCCAAATTGAAAATCCAGGCGAAGATTGTGCTGCGCGTTACATGGGAGCCGAAGAGATTGAGGCTTTTCCTCGACGAAGACAATGCCGGCAGCCAGAATCTCACCATCAGCAGTCTGGATGATCAGGCGTTTTCAATTACGTCGTTCAAGTCGACCGGTGAATGCATAACCGCTGATTTCGATCCATCGGTCAAAGCAACGCAGTTTGTTCTCGAGCCGAAGGTCGATACCGAGAAACTGAACGACAATCTTAAAGGACGCATCACGGTCGGCCTGACTCACCCGGACGGCAACGCGGCTGTCATTCTCTTTGACGTGCTGGCGAAATACTCGATCAGCCCGCCGCTGCTCATACTCTTCTACGCCGAGCCGGGCGAGCCGATGGTAAGGAAGATCTCGGTGCTGAACAATTACAAGAAGGATTTTGACGTTGATTCTTTGTCCTCAAAGAGCGGCATGGTCGGCGTTAAGATTCTGGACAAGAGAAAAATCACCAACGGCTATCAACTTGAAGTCGAGCTTACGCCTCCGCCAGCAGAAGGCAAAATGAGGTTTGTCGATGAGTTCTACTTGACTCTTGAAGATGGCGAGAAGCTACCGATCAAGTGCAATGGGTACTTCAGGAAGACCAAGCCCGTTTCTACAACGCAATAGAGGTAATTTAAACATTCTTGACCTAGCCAACAGGAAGATCGCAGCCGCACTTACGGTCGTGGCCCTCACCGCAGCACTATCTTGTGGCCCCCGCGCTTCAATAGAGGTCCCGACGCGCCGTCAGGGGCCCGTAGAGGGCGAGACGCTCAACGTGTTCTTCACCGGCAGCTCGCTCGGGAGGTTGAAACCGTGCGGTTGTTCAGGTGGCCAGCTCGGCGGACTTGAAAGACGCCCGGCGGTGTTCAACAGCGTGCCCGCCGAAAAGAGACTGCTCATCGACACCGGTTCTCTCGTAGAGACCAACAGCGATCAGGATCTGATCAAGTTCGATATAATAGTCGAGGCTCTCGGCCTTCTCGACTACCACGCCGTCAATCTTACCGACGAGGACTTCGAAATAGCCCGGAATCGCGGGTTGCTGGACAACCCCGCCGTCAGGTTTATCAGTCCGCACCGAACCGGCGAGACGGCTGCAGGATTTCAGAGCAGGTACCTGTTGAACAACGAACATGTCACTGTATCGGTGCTGACATTTGACCCCGATAAATCGCCCACCGAGCAGATCAAAGAAGGTTTTGTCAATCCTGAAGAAGGCGCCAAGACCATCAACATCTTAATAGTGAGCCGCTGTGACGAGGAGGTTGTTTCTTCGATTGCCCCGCTCGGGATTGTCGACTGTATCGTTTGTCCCTCAGAGGCCGAAGAGCCGATGATTATCGGCAGTCCGAACAGACGACCGCTGGTGTTCTCGGTGGGCCGATACGGCAGATATATCTGCAGGCTGCAAATAGAAAAGGCCAGGGTCCGAGACAGATTCAAGTTCAAGTTCACGGCGATACCGGTGAATGAGGATCTGGAGAAAGACGCGGCTCTGGTGGACTTGTATAAAGGCTACCAGCAGATTATCAGAGACAGCAATCTCTTGGAGCGACACCCACGTTATGTGCTGCCGGATGGCCTGAAATATGTCGGCTCCCAATCCTGTTCTTCTTCTGATTGTCATGCATATGAATATGTTGAATGGATGGACAATGCCCATGCAAGTGCCTATGCGACCCTTGAAGAGGTCGGCTCGCAGTACGACCCTGAGTGTGTTGCGTGTCATGTCGTCGGTATGGACTATGAAAGTGGATTCATCTCTGAACAACAGACGCCGCTTTTGAAAGATGTCGGTTGTGAAAACTGTCATGGCCCGGGATCAAAACATAATGAAAAGCCCCATGAAGTTAAGACTTCTGAGCCAAAAATGACCTGTATTCAATGTCATACGCCCGAGCACAGCGGCGACTACGCGGGCAATGAGGATACTTTTCTGGAGAGAATTAAGCATTGGACGGAACCAAACGCCCCCGGCAATGTCAAATAGGAAGTATGCAGGTGCATCTGCGCAGGAAAACCCGATCGACTTACGTACTTTGTAGACTGACATGATTAAGGCATTGCGAATAACAAGCGTACTGGTAGCGGCAGCACTTTTGACGGGCGTTCTGATAAAATACTTCGTTCTTCCCATGGATTCCAGCGTCAGCGCCGATCAGCGCGTAGAGCAAGTTCTGGACTCCCCGGGGGTGATAGAACTCTTCAAGCAGACAAAAGGTACGCGTTCAAAAACCGCGGAAAACCAGAGTTCACCGCTTGTGCAGCAGGCAGTTTCCTATGCCCGCTATCTGTCGCCCCCGCAGAAGATCAAGCCCCCCTCGCCGGGGCGGCGCACGACTGCCGGCCCGATAGCTACCGGACCGGTTACGCCCAAATTCCAGGTTTTTGCCACCACCTATTTCGAGGGAAATCCCCAGTTGTCTCAGGCCTTGATTGACGAGCCGGGAAAAGGACGACACTGGGTCAGGCAGTCCAGCATGGTGGGTCATTTGCTGATCGAGCAGGTGAGAGACGGCGTCGTAATCGTCAAGAGCAGCGAAGAGACATTTGAACTTGAAATTGAGAAGTCATCGAAAGCGGCCCCCTCCAAAGCAAAGTCGCCGCTCTCCAAAGGGGCCAGCTCAAGCAGCAGTTACAGACGTACTCTGCCGGCCGCCAGCAAGACCGTGCATAGTCCCACGAGTACTTCTTCAAGCAGAACACCTTCTGCAGGAACACCGAGCAGGGCCCCGCGGGCGAACAACAACGCAATATCGAGCGAAAAGGCGGAAGAACTGGAGCGCACGCTTGAGAATCTGGAGAGAAGCTACAGGTTGGGCGGAAAAACGGTGCCCGGACTGAGTGGGGAGGAAAGTGCCGCACGGGTAAGGAAGCTGCTCTCCAGTTTCAGATCCACGACCGCAAATGGCGAGAACGGCCAGGATCAGACCACCGCCGGTGAAAGGCTCAAAGACAGCGGCCAGGACCCGAACAAGACTTCGACGGCGTCAAAGAGCGACAAGATAGAAGCAGCTTCCCCAGAGCCAGCTGCGCCGACGCCGAAGTAGTCCTATATGTCCTTGAGTTTCGCACTTCCGGAGAAGGTCTGTCTCCAATAATCTCAACCCTACCTGTTTTGTTGGGCTTTTGATACCCTTCAGGGTAGTAGATTCCCGCTAGCAAGATCATGAACTGTTATTGCAGAGCTACCTACCCACGCAAGGACGGACATTTTCAATCGGGGCACTATAACTCGTATCCTCAATTCCCGGCCGGAAATTGCCCGCGATTGATGGTGCCGTTCGACCGGGAAAATTTGCGTTTTTTCACCTGATAATTGGAACTTTCGGCCTTTTCTTGTGTCTGATTAGATAGCCGGTGCCCAGAGGCTACCGTTGCGTGACTGCGAGGAGGTTTGCGCAAGAGGCTGCTTCTACAAGAAGCTCAATTGACAGCCCTGGAGTCGATGGGGTCGGTGGAAACGGAAGATGTGCTACTTGCGAGCTGGTTTATCGGATGAAGGGGTATTTATGATGTCGAGGTGGAGAAGTTTTCGAGGGATCTGCAGGGTCAGTCTAGTCACAGCAGTAACTTTGTTGTTAATGGGTAACTGTCTCTTTGCCGCCCAGCGAGCAGACGTCTCCGAGGGATCGCGGTACGATCTCATTAATCTGGAGAACATTTCCGGAGAGCAGGGAAAGGAGTATCTGGCCAAACTAGTCGCGGCCACGGTCACGCATTATCCGGGCACTGCCATGCTTCTTGTTTCAGGCGAGCCTGGCGAAGTGGCCAAGGCAGCGATTATTCTCGATCTTGTCGACAGCCAGGAGCAATACGTCGTACAGGCGATTCTTCCCCTCTCTGCGGCCAGGAACATGCCGTCCAACGATCAGATTGCCTCGAAACTCCACCCCAGTCTGACGAGGGGCGTCTCGATCGGGAGTCTCTCCAAGGCCCCCAGAAGGGATGCGAGCACCAGAGCTATCATAGATATTCACAACGATGCAGTCGTCGCCATCGCGCCGGCAGAATTGTTGGAGCGAATTGTCTCTGCAGTCGGACCATTGCCGCGGCAGGATGTTGTCAAGACGCAAGAAACACCGAAAGCTCAGGAAGAGCCGAAAGCTTCGACCAAGCAGAAGGTTGCTGGATCTCCCGAAACCAATGAGGCGAAATTCCTTCTTGCGGCAAACCGTGCGGCAGAAGCGGCGCCGAAGAACAGTCCGGCCAAGACCACGCCTGACAACCGAGCGGCCAAACCGGCGCCGAGTGACACCCTGCCGGCAAAGACTCTGCAGAGCAGCACCGCCACAGGGCCCGAGCCCGATACAGCTATGGCCAAGCTCGAACAGGAGGCCCCGGTTGCGGCTGCCGCCGTTGGGGCGATTGCGACCGAATCTGTTCCCGACGGAAATGAGATCGTCAATCTGGCCCTGGCCGACTTCGAGAAGCTCACGGTTGTACAATTCCTTGGTCTGGTGGGGCCTTATTTGCAGCTCGACTTTATGTATGACCCGAAAATGCTCGAAGGCGAGATCACAATCAGCCCGAACGGCAAGTGGAGGGGCCCGATAAAGGTCAAGGATTTGTATCCCATGCTCGAAGATGTGCTGAAGTTCAAAAACCTCGCGATGACTCGCAGCAAGGGCAATCTTGTAACCATAGTCCCCGTAGCCGATGCATTGACTATCGATCCGGCCCTGCTCGATGCCTACCAAGACAAATTCGAGCCTGGCGATGGGGTAGTAACGCGTGTCTTTGACCTCGAGCATGTCGATACTACCAGTGCGATAAATCTCCTGACATCCATGAGGCTCACGATAGCCCCGCCGATTCCGAAAGGAAAGGCAATTATCGTAACCGGCTACGCACACCGCATGCCGCGCATTCGGGCGCTTCTGAAGATCATTGATGAGCCTGGAGACCGCAAGAAGTTCAGATTCAGGCAGTTGCGATACACGATGGCCGAGACGCTTGCTCCCAAGCTCCAGAGCCTCGCCGAACAATTGGGGACCATGTCCATAACTGTCAGCCAGACGTCTACACCTACATCTGCAGCAACGACGCCGTCCAAGCCAAAGCAGCCGAACGAGACGACCGCCCAGTATCAGGCCCGACTTCGCTCGGAAGCGGCCGCCAGGGCCAGGGCAAGGACTGCCGCGAGCAGGACGACGACCGCTGCCACAACCCCGCAGCCGGCGCCGGAAAGACCGACCGTGTATCTCGATGCCGACGAAAGAACAAACCGCATTCTGATGATAGGGCTCGATGAGCAACTGGATGAAGTCGATGAGCTGATAGATACTCTGGATGTTGCGCAGCAGGATCTGAGGACCCTGGAACTTTACAGGATCGAACATATTGCCGCCGAGGAAGTTAGGAAAAGTCTGGAGGAGCTGGGAATAATCACCCCCAGGCTGATGAGTCCTTACTCTTCGAGAATCACCAGCGGTGTGAAACCTCCGACAACGACTGCCGGCACCACAAGGACCGGCACAACTGCCGGGCTTCCGGCGACCAGCCGATCTGAATTGTACGGTGAAATGGAGGAGACTCCCGGGGAAGAGCCACAGGTTGTAGTAGTTGAACAAACCAATTCGCTATTGGTCAATGCGACCGCCGAGCAGCACGAGAAGATCGTAAGGATTTTGAGCTACGTTGACAACGAGATGCTGGACAGTGATATTCCGGTTCAACTCTACCCGCTCGAAAATCAGTCCCCCGAGCATCTGGCGGAGGTCCTCGAGAAGCTGATCCAGGACACATTCGAGGACAAAGAGGGCAAAATCGAAACAGTCGCCAAAAGACCGGATGAAGAAATGCCAATTATCGTTCCTGAGCCAAACACCTTCTCTTTGATAGTCTACGCGAGCAAGAAGAATCAGGAGTGGATATCGAACATAATAAAGAACCTGGACAAGAGAAGGCCCCAGGTGCTCATAGACGTTACACTCGTTGAGGTCACCGAATCCGATGTTTTCGATTACGACTTAAAGATGGTCTCCAAATTACCAAGATTTCCGGCCAATGGCGGTGGAAACATGCAAGCGCTGCCAGACCTGTTCGTTGCTCCTGAGGATTCTGGATTCCCCTCCAACCACATCGTCGAGTTGGGATCGCTCATTACCGATGCGTTTCAGAGCCAGGGTTTCTACGGCGACGGTCATATCCAGGCACTGTTGACCGTCATGCAGCAAAAGGGCTATGGCCGCGTCCTCGCCAAGCCGAAGATTCTTGTTAACGACAATGAAGTGGGACATATCGATGCGACGACGACCATATACGTGTCCAGGAGTGCATCAACGGCGACCACCAGCGGTGAACCTGTTGTGAGTTCAAGCTTCACTTTCGATGAGTTTCCTTCCGGAATTACCCTCGACATAACGCCCCATATCAGCAAGGGCGAACTGCTTCGTCTCGAGATCGACATGACACGTTCAAGTCAGCAGCCTCCTGCGTCGTCCGCCGAGAATGTGCCGCCAGAGCCGAAGATTGAGAATAATATTGCGACAACGGTCACGGTTCCCGACAAGAGCACGATAATTCTTGGGGGAATCATACAGCTAGATCAGGTAAAAAAGACCTGGAAAGTGCCCCTACTTGGTGATATACCTCTTGTGGGTGGACTGTTTAGGAAGATTAGCAACAGCAGCAGCGATACGAGATTGTATATATTTGTCAAAGGTGAAATATTGAGGCCCGACGATACGCTCGCCGGCCTGCCGGACCTGCAGAAGATTTCTGAGAGAAACAGGGCGGCATTTGAGGAATTTGAGGAGAAATTCCAGAACCACCAGGACTGGCCTGGCGTAAAACCAAAGCTTGTCGAGCCGCTGAGAGTGCTTGACGCCCAATAACGATGAAGGACCTACTGATAAAAACTGCAAAGAGTACCGGTCTGATTGACGCCGAGAAACTGGCCGAATTCCTGGAAGAGGACGCCAACAAGGGGCGAATTGATGAAGCTTTGCTCAACTGCCCGTATTTTACAGAAGATGCCATCCTGAGACTATTTGCCGAGGCGCTTTGCTGGGACTTTCTGCCGGACTTGTCGGCAGCAGATGTGCCCGCGGAATTCGTGGAAGCCGTCCCGGCAATGTACGCTCAGCACCATTATCTGATAGGGATAAGACCGGACACCGACAATGGCGAGCTTACCGTGGTCTTGTCCAAGCCGCTGGATGCAAATGCCCTCGACAACGTTTCGAAGATGACGGGCTTACCTGTCAAGGCCGCGGTTAGCACCCGTGCGACGATTACCTCTGTCATAGACGTTGCGTACGAGCAGAGGAGCACGGTCATTGAAGAGGTGGCCGAGGAGCTTGATTCGCAAAATCTCGACCAGCTCGTTGGCGAGGTCTCCACCTCGGACGACCTGCTGGACGTGGTGAACAGGCCGCCGGTTATTCGACTCGTCAACGATATCCTGTTTCGGGCCCTGCAACTGCGGGCCAGCGATATTCATGTTCATCCATACGAGGCAAGAATCCAGGTTCGCTACCGCATCGACGGCATTTTGTACGATGCTCTTAGCCTCAACAGAAATGTCCTGCCGCTGGTTGTCTCTCGTATCAAGGTTATGGCCGGGATGGACATTGCCGAGCGCCGGCTTCCACAGGACGGCCGGTGCAGTGTCAGGCTCGGTCAGCGCGAAGTCGATTTGCGGATAAGCACTGTACCCACCAGTTTCGGCGAGCGCAGTGTCATGCGACTGCTCGACAAGAGCACGGGCCTGTTCGGATTGAACGAGTTAGGGTTGGGACAGGACGATTTGAACAAATTCGATTCTCTGCTCAACCGCTCGCACGGGGTCATTTTCGTCACCGGCCCAACGGGCAGCGGAAAGAGTACGACGCTCTACGCGTGTCTCAACAGGATAAACTCGGCTGAGAAGAACGTCATTACCATAGAAGACCCCATCGAGTACCAGCTCGAAGGCATCAGCCAGATTCAGGTTGCCAACAAGAAAGGAATGACCTTCGCCACCTCGCTGCGCCACGTGCTCCGGCAGGACCCGGACGTTATAATGGTCGGCGAAGTCCGAGACATCGAGACCGCCCGCATGGCGATACAATCTTCGCTCACGGGCCACCTGGTCTTCAGTACGCTTCACACGAATGACTCGGCCGGCGCGGTCAGCAGGCTCCTGGACCTGGGGGTCGAACCCTAT
This sequence comes from Phycisphaerae bacterium SG8_4, assembly GCA_001303465.1. Lineage (GTDB taxonomy): Bacteria > Planctomycetota > Phycisphaerae > Sedimentisphaerales > Anaerobacaceae > SG8-4. The sequence continues at coordinate 1,776 of LJTR01000069.1, read as the reverse complement.
CTCGTGAGTTCGTCGTTGATCGCCATAATTGCCCAGCGGTTGGTGCGAAAGGTGTGCCAGGACTGCAAAGAGCCCGCCAAACCTTCGGCTCACGAGTTGAGAGAGCTTGGTATTGGCGATCTGGCCGATAACGTCGGCGAATTCTTCGTTGGGGCCGGCTGCGAGAGGTGTTTTCAAACGGGCTATCGCGGCCGGACGGGCATCTATGAATTGATGCTGGTTAACGAAGAGATCCAGAACCTGATATACAAGAGGGAAAACGCCGGCACAATAAAGAAAGTTGCCCTCAAGTCCGGTCTGCAGACTCTGCGAATGGACGGCGCCCGGAAGGTGCTTGCCGGGATGACGACAGTATCCGAGGTCTTGAGAGTGACACAATCGGACATAGTGTGATTGACTGTTCATAGTGCTCCCGATTAGAAATTCTCGTTCTTGTGTGGGTAAGTAGCTTTGCAGCAACAGCTTATGATCTTACTCGTGGGAATTAATTACCCTGAAGGGTATACTATTGACTATTTTTTATTTTGCCTGTGAATAGAGATGGATCAGTAGCGGAGGGGAAGAACAGTAAATAATAAATAATAAATAGTAAATCCAAAATGCCAAGATTCAACTACATAGCGATAGCAGCGAGCGGCAAGAAGGTAAAAGGGGCGATCACGGCCGAGAGCCCTTATGCTGCGCGCAAGCAGCTCCGGATGCGGAGTGTTCATCCATCGTCTATCACGGAGATCAGCCCCAGGGCGGAACGTAAGGCTGCGTTGTTTTCCTTCTTCGGCAAACGAAACAAAACCCAGCTAATCGATTTCACCAAGCAGATGGCCACGCTGCTCAATTCGGGAATCAAGCTGACCGAGGCGCTTTCGGTCCTTACCCTGCAGATATCCGACGCGCGGTTTCGGGCCGCCATTGTTGATATTCGCGATCGCGTTATCACCGGTGAATCATTTACCGATGCGCTGAAAGATTACGGCGATTATTTTGACGTCATATATGTCAGCATGGTCCGCGTCGGCGAGGTTACCGGCATATTGGGCGAGAGCTTTATGACGATCGCCACCTTCATGGAGAAACGCCGGCGGGTCGAGTCGAAGGTATTGACGGCGATGATATATCCCATCGTTCTGGTTCTGTTTTGCATCGCGGCGATTCTGGTTTTGACGACCCAGGTTATCCCGAAGATAGGTGAACAGATCACGCGGACAGGCAAGGAGCTGCCCTGGATCACCGAGCGTTTGATGGAATTCAGCTCCGTGATGACGACCCCTTGGAAATTGCTTCTGGTTGTTGTGGCAATTGTCACAATAGTCTGGGCCCTCAGGCGGTTCGTGAGAACCAGCCGCGGCGCGTACATGCGCGACAAGCTCCTCTTGTCTCTGCCGATGTTCGGACCTCTTATAAAGCAACGTGTTGTCGCGCGTTTTGCCTCCACCCTCTCGACGCTTCTTGGTTCGGGACTCGCCATGGCCGAGTCTCTGAGGGTAGTATCCGAGGTGACGGGCAACACGCTTATGAGAAAGGCGATCCACAGTGCGCGCGAGAGAATTCTTGCCGGCGCCGACATCGCGACCCCGCTCAGAGACAGCGGAGTTATCGATCCGGCAATTGCCCACATGGTTGCGGTCGGCGAGAAGAGCGGCGAGCTTGAGACGATGCTCAAGAGCATAAGCGACAATCTCGAGAGCTCGACCGACATAGTTATTGAAAGATTGAGCGCGGCCGTCGAGCCGGTTATCATCATCATCATGGCTGCGATAATTGGCGTAATTGCCTATG
>LJTR01000068.1 GCA_001303465.1 Phycisphaerae bacterium SG8_4 | reverse complement strand
GAGATCTGCCTGATTCACTGCATGACCGACACCGAATGGCCCGAAACTTACAAACGCATCCGTGACGAGTTGTCGGAATTGAAGGATAAGGGTGTGGTCAAGGCCGTCGGTGTCTCGTGTCACGACCTCGGCGCGCTGAAGGTCGCCGCCGCTCATCCGTGGACCGACATCGTCTTCGCCCGTATCAACAACAACGGCGCCTCCATGGACGGACCACCTGAGCAGGTCGCGCCGGTGCTCAAACAGGCCAGGGCAAATGGCAAGACCGTCATCGGCATGAAGATTTTCGGCTCCGGCAAGCTGACCAGTTCGGCACAGAAGGATGCGTCCCTCCAGTACGTGTTCGAAAATGAGCTGGTTGACGCCATCACCATCGGCACGCTTGATGTCAAACAGGTCAACGACACCATAAGCAGGGCCAACAAGGCGCTGAGAGCTTGACGGTTGCCGATCTATATCGGCCGGCAAGTCAGCAGATCGGATGGGTAGTCCCGGCCCTCCGGGACTACTCATGTCGTTCGCGTGGCATTCCAGCGTCGGCAATCCGCCTGCCGCGGACCCACCTCTGTCTCGGCGCTTCAGTTCTCGAGCAAATCCTTCTCAAACCAAGCCACCTGCGCCTGTGCGGCATGCTTGGCGTCGTCGACTCCGAACCCGTGGGTAGCTCGATGCGCCGGGAGTCCTGTCTTGCGCACCGAAAGAAAAACCTCGCCTCTGTGAAACCTTTTGCCTGGAATCTCGACTAATCCAACGAAAAACGTATTTGCTGAGTCAGATTGAGGTTCACCATGCGAAACTTGGGCACGAAGACAGCTTTGCTTATCGTTCTTTGCATTTGTTCTATTGCCGGGGCGCGGGACAGGACTCGTTCGGCGGGTGCCCGGCCGGCAAGTCACCCGGCGGTGCAGAGGCAGCCGGCCGGCGAAGACAGAATGGAATCCTCTGTGGCTGCGACCATCATGGAGGAGGCGTGGAACATCGTCGATACCGAATACGCCATGTTCGGGATTCGCGACCAACTCGACTGGGACGCTGTAAAGGACAAATATCTGGCAGAGGCCAGAAACGCCGGCAGCTACGAACAAGCCGCCGGCATCGTGGCCCGGATGCTGGGACATCTGCGCGACGGGCACGTATGGGTCAAATACAAAGGCAAGCACCTGCCGGTATACAGAGTCCCCCACGCGCTCAACGTTAATAAGAACACGAAGATCTACGGACGGTATCTGGGCCGGATTCAACAGGCCGGAAGACGTATTGTCTGGGCAAAGACAACCGATAGTATCGGCTTCATCATGATCCGGAGCTGGAGCGGGGGCGACCTGCCCGACAAATTCGACGATGTGATGGAGCAGATGCGCGACACGCGGGGACTAATTATAGACGTTCGCTGGAATAGTGGAGGCGATTCGGAGCTGTCCAAATACATAGCTGCCCGCTTCGTGGATACCACGCGAGTGTACGGCCACTACCGTTATCGCAACGGCCCCGGCCGAAGTGATCTGACCGAGAAGATCGAACGGGCGTTATCTCCGCGCGGCCCATGGAGATACGACCGTCCCGTGATACTGCTGATGGGACAGGGCTGCGTCAGCGCTTGCGAGTCTTTCTGTGCAATGATGGCCGCCTGTCCCAATGTGACCACAATGGGTGATCGCACTCGCGGCTCGACGGGCTTCCCGATACCTTTCAAGCTCGATGGTGAGATTGAAATCTATGTCCCGCAGTGGATCTCATATCTGCCGGACGGGCAGGTCATCGACGGCCGCGGTGTGATGCCGGACGTGCCTTTTGTGCCTGGGCCCGCCTCATTTGCCGGCGACCGGGACGAACTTTTTGAGACGGTTCTCGACCGGTTGGGCGCGGAGCCTCTGCCGGCGACGGCCATTGCGGGACCGACCGTCCAGGCCGTCCGCGAAAAGGAGAAGACAGAAAGTAGCTACAGGCCGAAGATCGTGTCCGTCGAACCAGGTGAGGGCTCGCGCAACGTGGCCGCGGATACTGTACTACGGGTGCGATTCGACAGGCCCATGCACCCCTCGACATTGCAGCTGGAATGGAAGGACGGAGGTTTTCGTGAGTGCGGCAGGATCCGCTACGACGAAACACAGCACGAATTTGCCATCCCGATCCGCCTGGAGGCTGGCTGTCAACATCGCATAGTCGTCAATCCGGATGACGGGCCGGGCGTGCAGAAAGGCTTTCAGTCTGTCTATCGAACGGCAGCGGAGCCGCTGACCTGGGCCTTCTCAACTAAGGAGGGTACCGGCAAGACCGATGGATCGTCGGTCTTGCAATCCAAATCTGCGGGCTCCAACACGTTGCGGTCCGTCATTGAGCGGTTCAACGACAAACGCAGAAGCATGTGGTCATTTGTGGAAACCGTCAGAACGCGGGAGTATGGCCGACCGGGGCCCGCCGGTTATCAGTGCCTGAGAGCCTATACGACTCGATTCACTCTCGACGGTAGGCATGGGATCTGTGCAGACATAGGTGAGATGACGGGAATGCCGCTGTTTGTGTTCGGTGAAGGCAATATGAATCATGTCTGCGGGTACTATCGCAAGACCGCTGAAACGGAAGAAATGGTCTTCTGCCTCTATGATCAAATCACAGAAGAGAATATCGTTGTTGCCGATCCGTTCGATGCGCACAGCATGGACGTGGATTCTACAATCGGGCAATCGTCTTTGCAGTACGGGGGCCGGGAAACCGTCAACGGAAACGATTGCCATATCATATCGGCCCAGGCCGGTGATGGGGCTTCCGCCAAATCGGCGTCTTCGAAACAGTGGTGGATCGACCATAACAGCAACATGCTCGCCAGGATGGTTGACACCCGAGCAGATGGTTGGAAAGCTGTATCTCGATTCTCGTACGAGCGCATCAACGAAGCGCTTGATTTCATGACCTATATTCCCGACATCTCCTACCAGTGGGTCTGTGAGAACAAGAAGATGGTGGGCTCTCTGGAGGACGGCTGCACCGGCCGTTTCATAGATGTCTGTGACGGAACCAGAGGTAACGTGTGCGGCGCCTGGGGCAGTTACGGCGAGGCGGCAAGGAATACTGTCGGCGTGGCAAATAGTGGAGGGTGACAGAATCGCGGACAAACATGCTTCAAAACAAATAGTTGAGGCCGAACAGCACTCACTCGCTGCCTCTGTCATCCTCCATCTGCTGCCTGGGGTTCTGATCCTGGTCTTCTTTGTGACAGTGACGCCTCTGCTGACAGAGAGAGGGCTTCCGACGCTATTGTGCCTTTTTCTCGCTGCCGCAGTAGTCTTGATTCCATTTGAGCTTGGATACCTTCTCTATCAGGCGAGAAGAAGCAATAAGACCTTCTCATTAGGAGGGACTATCCTCTACCGCCAGAAGATACCGGCGTGGCAGTACTTCGCCCTTATACCGCCGGTGCTGGTATGGGCCCTGGTCTCGTACTTTGTCATTGCCCCTGGGATACAGGACTCCTGGAAAAGCGAGTACTTCGCGTGGTTGCCGGCGTGGTTCTCTCTGGACTACAATATCGCGGACTGTTCAAAAGCAGCCCTTTGGGTGACATGGCTGATGGGCCTTCTCTTCAATGGCATCGCCGGTCCGATTGTGGAGGAATTATACTTCCGGGGATACCTTCTGCCGCGAATCTCCCGCCTCAGAGGCTGGGCACCGCTGCTGAATGTCTTGCTGTTCTCGGTCTATCACTTCTTCACGCCGTGGAGAAATCTGGAAAGGATACTCGCCCTTCTACCAGGGGCCTATATCATACAGTGGAAGAAGAACATATACCTGGGAATGATCCCGCATTGTCTGTTGAACACTACCGGCATGCTTCTGATGGCGCCTATGCTCTTCAAGTGATCGGTAGATGGTCGATAACAAAGCACATCCAGCTGGAGGCGATATTAGTCTAAGAGAAGAAGGCTCTTCGGGATGACGCGCTGCTCGATAGGGCTTTGAGACAGCCGAGACGAATCGTTCGGGGCCCCAGATGTCCGAATTACCCCCCTCAGTTGCTCCTAGTTCGGCCATCTGCCCAAACGATCCTTCTCTCGAATCAACTCCAGGACTCCGATTAGTCCGATCAACACCGATCTACTGCAGCAGTCATAAGACAAAGAAGCTAGACAAGTTTTCTTTTGGCCCTTCGCAAGAAGATGAGGGCCAAAGGAAAACGGTCCATTCGACGGAAGGGCCCTCCTTCTGCCCACATCACCCATGTCGTGTTCACCCTGTCAGCAACGCGGCGGTGCCACTCGAACCCCCATAGTCATCATTCGCAAGAGCCAAGAAAAATGTTTTTCCATGCAATAAACAAAGGAACGCGGCGACTAATCTCAAGACATTGCATCCGAATCAGATCCTCGTCAACTTTTGGAGACCCATTATGAGAATGAATACAACACCTTTGTTCTGTGTTCTTGTCGCGTTGTTTGCAGTCACGGTCTGGGGGCAACCGGCTCACAATCTGGAAGGAATGTGGCTGGGAGAATTCAAAGTTCCCTCGGGCCCGTCGATGGAGATTGCGGTTGAGGTCGAGAGGAAGCCTGACGATAAACTGGCCTCTAATCTGATCAGTGTGGCTCAGGGATGTATGAGTATAGCCTTTCACAAAACCACAGTTGAGAAGGCACAGGTCTGCTGGGAGATGAAATCTCCCCCCATCGCCATTTCCGGAAGGTACAGCGATGACTCCCGGACGATCATCGAGGGACAATTTCAGCAAGGAGAGTACGTCTTTCCGATGCAACTGCGGCGCGTAGAGGCAATACCTGGTTATCGCCGGCCCCAAACACCCGTGAGACCTTATCCCTACGAGGAAGAGGAAGTCGCCTACGAGAATACGAAAGCCGGCATAACAATATCCGGAACACTGACGTTGCCGCGCGGCAAAGGCCCATTTCCGGCGGCCCTTCTAATATCCGGCTCGGGCCCGCAGGATCGCGATCAGTTCGTGCTTCTTCACCGTCCATTCAAGGTCCTTGCCGATCATCTCACCCGGCGCGGCATCGCAGTATTGAGGGTCGATGACAGGGGCACCGGGTCTTCAACCGGAGAGTTCGGGGGTGCAACGACCAGAGATTTCGCCGACGACGTCTTGGCAGGCGTGCAGTACCTCAAGAGTCGTCAAGACATCCGTTCCGACGCCATTGGTCTGATCGGTCACAGTGAAGGCGGGATGATAGCGCCGATGGTCGCCGCCGAATGCTCCGATGTCGGCTTTGTGGTGCTGATGGCAGCACCGGGGGTACCTATTACCCAACTGATGTATTCGCAACACTGGAGAGGAACACTGGCCGAGGGCCAATCGGAGGCAAAGGCGAAGATGAAAAGCGACTGGTATCAGCGTCTCTACGAAGTTGTTCAACAGGAGCCTGATAACGAGACGGCCATTGAGAAGATGACGGGAATGTATTCGGCGTTGAGCAGCCAGGAGAAGATGCTTCTGGGCTGGGATGAAGGAAAGGCCGGCAGTGAAATACATGATCTAGTGTCACCGTGGAAACGCTACTTCGTCAACTTTGAACCCCAACCCTATCTACGCGCGGTCAAGTGTCCACTTCTTGCCATCAATGGCGAGAAGGACTGCCAGGTCATCTCAACAGAAAACCTCAGGGGAATTGAAAAGCAGCTCAGGGAAGGTCAGAATCCCGATTTCACAACTCTTGAATTGCCGGGTCTGAATCATCTATTTCAGACCGCCGATACCGGAGCCGAATCAGAATATCGGCATATTGAAGAGACTATCGCCCCTGGGGCTTTAGAGACAATCTCAGACTGGATTGTTGAAAGAACACCAGTGTCCCCCAAGCAATAAATGGACCGAGGAGAACGAGGAAGAACCAGGCAGGAAGCTAACAAGCAACCCACAAATTATTCAACAGGTAACTGTCCCAAGAAGTGTGGTCTGCGATTTTGGGCACTACCGGTTGGTGCCCGGACTGCCCAAAAACCACAAGGACTTGGGCCTCGAAAAAAGTCCCACAATCGTTGGGACAGTCGCTTCAACAGAGCCTCATTTGCTTTTCCACGACATGATGGTATAATGGTATGACACATGGACTGATGCGTTCGAGAGTCATATTGCATCATCATGAGGCTTTTTGTTCACTCAGCGATATGTGCGTATCAGCGGTCGACTATAGTTCATAGCGGCACAGAAGAAGGAGGACGAACACAACAGTAGAAGCACCAAATCCTGTCACATTTCATTCACTTTGGAGGAAGCAGTCGGATGAAACGTCAAGGCGCTTACATGGCAATTATGATATGGATGGTTTGGGCATTCACTCTGAATTCGATCGCCAATGCCGAGCTCATCGGCCACTGGAAATTCGATGGAGACCTGACCGACTCCGTAGCCACCAATGATGGGACCGCCAGCGGCGACGTCTTCACGGGAACGGATAACGGCATCTTAGGCGGCGCCGCTGAATTCGACGGCTCCGGTGATTCTATTGTGATACCCAGCCCGACACTTGCCGGAACCACGTGGTCGCTGACCTGGTGGTCCTTTTCACCAGCAGACAGTACCAATACCGGGTACATGGTCGCCTCTGGCAATCCGTCGGGTTACGAGGCCTTTTTCTTCCGTCGATTTGGCCCCCAGGTATACGCCGGAGGTGTGACCCAGGATACAAACGTCACTCCACGAATCAGCCTCGGTGAGCCCGGTCCCTACCCTCGGGGGCAGTGGCATCATCACGCCGTCCTGCACGACGGCGGCACGAGCACGGCATCCTGGTATATCGACGGGCAATTATGGGTCGATACGAATGCGGCCAACACAGATAAGACCACATTCACCAGTTTTGACGAGGTGATCTACGTGGGCAACCGCAAGAGCGGCGGCAGGGATTTTGCCGGTAAGATCGACGACCTGCGACTGTTCGACCACGTTCTGCGGGTAGAGGAGATCGAAAGAGTCATGGACGGCATCTCAGGCCGATACCCTCTTGCCTCCGGCCCAAATCCACCTGACGGTACCCTCCATGCGGACACATGGATAAACCTCTCCTGGCGGCCGGGTGATCTTGCGGTCTCTCATGATGTTTACCTCGGCGATCATTTCGACGACGTCAACGAGGATACGGGCGGGGCGTTTCGGATCAATCAGACCTCGACATACTATGTTGCCGGTTTTGCGGGGTTTGCCTATCCGGACGGTCTCGTCCCCGGCACGACGTACTACTGGCGGATCGATGAAGTCAATGCGGCGGATCCGAACAGTCCATGGAAAGGACCGATCTGGAGCTTTTCTATTCCCCCCAAGACGACTTACGCACCCAATCCGGCGGACGGTACTGCATTTGTAGATTTGGATATCGAGCTTACCTGGACGCCTGGTTTTGGCGCGATGTTGCACACCGTATACCTTGGTGACAATTTCGATGATGTAAGCACCGCCGACGGAGGGCTGCCTCAGGCAAGTGCGACCTACAAACCTGATTCTCTCGGACGGGAAAAGGTTTACTACTGGCGCGTGGATGAGTATGACGGGGTCGCCACATATCGGGGCGATATATGGGCCTTTACGACACCGGGCGCCGCCGGCAATCCAGATCCGACGAACGGCGCCTTCGATGTCCAGCATACGCAGACTCTAAGCTGGACACCGGCGGAGAATGCATCTTCGCATCATATCTACTTCGGCACGGATAAAGAAACGGTGAAGAATGCCACGAGCGATTCGCCGCAATATTTAGGCAATAGAACCCTTGGTTCCGAGAGCTATGACCCTGGTCAGCTCGACTGGCTCACGAGCTACTACTGGCGTGTGGATGCAGTCTACGATACGGACCCGACTCCTGTCAAGGGCCTGGTCTGGAGCTTTACGAGTGCCAATTTCCTTCTCGTGGACGATTTCGAGAGCTACACCGACGACGACGCGGCCAGGCAGGCCATCTGGCAGCACTGGATCGACGGCTTCGACGTTGCGGATAACGGCGCGCAAGTCGGCAATCTTTTTCCTCCGTATTGCGAGCAGACGATTGTCCACGGCGGCTCCCAGTCCATGCCTCTGTTCTACGAGAATACAAACGGCGTAACGAACTCGGAGGTGACATTGACATTGGACTCGCCCCGCGATTGGACTGATGAAGGTGTTGGGCAATTATCGCTTTGGTTCAGAGGGCGTTCGGCGAACGCCGCCGAGCCATTATACGCGGCGATCACCAACGCAAGTGGTGCGCCGGCTGTCGTGGCCTATGATAATGCCAACGCGGCACAGACAGGCACCTGGACGCAATGGAAGATACCCCTGCAGAGCCTGGCCGACCAAGGCATGGACCTTGCCAATGTGGATAAGCTCGCGATAGGTCTCGGGAGCAAATCGGGCATGGCGGGCCCAGGCGGTTCGGGCACGATATACGTTGACGACATCCGACTTTACCGATAACAAGAGCGTTTGTTGGTAGACTTCTTAGTAGATGCGTAGGAGAACCACAGACTGGGCTCTGTCTGAAAACTCGGTCTGACTTCGAGCCGCTCATTTTCTTTAGCTGTTTCATGCTGCTGTCGCAGCCACCGTCGGATAAAGGCAGCCACCGTTGTCCGCCTGGCTGTCCCGATATACATCGGGAGCTCCATCGACGATAAAGCGGATATCGCCTGCTTCAGTTCCCTCGACGTTGCTCGGGACAGGCTTTGCCAGACGAAGAACCGCTCGCTCCCCGGCCGACGAGGGAGTCTTCCGACAGACCCTGGAGTATTTCGGCAAAATCGGGACGTTGTCACGACCTGCTGTTACGATGATGCCTGACTCCCAGACTCCCCCGACATTCTGGCTGGAGAATCGTCATTCTTGACGCTGTCCGATGCCCCGCGAGAGTTCCCGGAAGACTCCGATCGGGCCGCAATGTCGCGTAACAGGAAGTAGTTCAGAATGGTCCTTATCGCTATGATCGCGGCTAGCTGGCCGATATCGGACCAGGTCGGAGCGAGTGTGGTCTTGAGAATACTGGCTCCGATCAGGAACCCGAGCGCCAGGGAAAATGAGTGCCCCAGTTCCAGGCGGCTTGCCTGCACGGATGCGGCCGACCGTCCGGGCGTCAGTACGTCTGCCAAATATATCTTGAGGGCTTTGATAATGCCTATGGAGAGCACGATCATCGCCAGCAACTGGCAGACTGCCACTATCACTGCGTTGGCAGACTGTAGTATGTTCTTTAGTCCGTCCATTTAAGCCTGCGAAATCCGCTCTGCCTCTTGAGCCTCTATCATCGGACTTTAGAGGCTATTATATCCGCTCGGACTCAGGATTCAACCATCAAGAATTCCCTCGTCAACCTTGACCGACCCAAGGAAACGGCAACTTCCAGATCCGTCGAACACATCAGAACGGGATTGACCTTTTCTGCCGAGGAGGTAAAATTCGTCGTGTCTTCAAAGGCCGGATCGATCGTGGAGCATCTGGAGACAGAGCCAAATGAATCCTGAAGGAATACTGTTGATGCGGATTGGCGTAGTAGCAATGAGTCAGGTTTAGGCGCTTCTTCACGGAATAGAGACGCTGGTTGTTTATCGGTTATGTCTGAGAGTTCCCTGACTGCTGGACGACGATCGAGAGAATAGGGATTTTGTACGGCACCGGACAGACAAGCTCCATCAGCGTGGATGAAGAACTCAGAACACTGATTCGACCGAGAGAAACCTCATCAATCGAAAAGGCTTCGGCATATGCTCATTGACGACATAAGAATTATCGATTTTCTTGATATTCTCATCGTGGCGACCGTTCTATATCTGCTCCTTGTATGGTTCAAAAGGACAAGATCCGCATTCGTCTTCTTGGGTTTCGTCATGGTCAGTACAGTCTACGTGTTGGTGAGAATCCTCAAATTGCAGTTGTCAGTCACCATCATGCATAGTTTCTTTGCGGTCATACTGGTCGCCTTCATTATTATCTTCCAGGAGGAACTTCGACGTTTCTTCGAACACGTTGCCTTGTTCAGCCTTCGCCCCAAGCGTGAAAGAGGGCAAATCCCGACTGGTATCCGAAGAGATATAGATATCATCTCCGATACAGTATTTGACTTTGCAGCCGAGCACATTGGGGCCCTTATCGTTCTTCCAGCGAGGGATTCCATTAAGCGTCATGTCCAGGGGGGGATTGACCTCCACGGATTGCTCAGCCCAGCCATCTTGAAAAGTGTCTTCGACACGCATTCAGACGGACATGATGGGGCCGTCATCGTCGAGAGAGGACGAATAACACAGTTTGGCTGCCGACTGCCGTTGTCAGAGGACTTTTCGGCCTCGGAGAAAGGCGGGACTCGGCACGCTGCCGCATTGGGGCTGTCTGAAGTGTCCGACGCCTTCTGCCTCGTCGCGTCTGAAGAAAGAGGCATTGTCTCGTTTTGTCGTTTCGGCAGAATAGAAAAGGTAGATAGCCGGGAGAAACTAGTGGGTCTTCTTCGGGATTTCTATGATGAAGTGTACCCTTCAAAGAAAGCTCGCAAGAGTTTCTTACATCATTTCACCGTGAACTTCAAGGAAAAGACTGTTGCTTTACTGACAGCCGTAGTGCTTTGGTTTGTAATTGTCCATGAATCAGCGGTGGTCTACAGAAGTTTCACAATCCCCGTCCAACATGTGGGTTTGGACAGCCGGCTGTATGTTGAGAAAATCGAGCCGACAGACGTTATAGTCATCCTTTCAGCCCCACGCAGAGAATTCTATTTTGTTGAGAAGAAGGACATCCAGCTAGTTTTGAACCTCTTCTTCACGAAAGAAGACGGGGGCCAGAGCGAAGTAAAGCACGAGGCAATTGCGACCGCTTCCGATATCAGAATTCCTGATGGTCTGAGCGTCGTCAATATCTTTCCACGAAGTATTATCATGCATATTAAAAGCACCACCCAGCGACATAAAGCCCGGATGACCGGGCAATGAACGGGTTTACGAATTCTGTGGGCTTGACCAGCGCTCGTAGGCATCGTGTCAAGATAGAACCCGGCGTCTGGACCGAATGGTCGACCAATAAGACAGGCTCTCATCGCAGCCGAGACTACTTCGTGGAATTGGCGACTCAAAGGAAAGTCCAATTCTATCGCCCTAGCCTCATCAGTTGCCGGTGAACTTGGTTATCCAGACCTTTGCCTCACAGTAGTATGACTTGCCAGACGTGAGCGTGCCGACCATTCTCAAGGTAACCTGTCCATAACCCGGCACCGCATCGAGCAGTTGACTCTTGTCGAACAAGGCTATGACCTTTGCCCTGGTGGCCGAGCCGAACACAATGTGCCTGCTCGCAGTGATAGCGCCCGGATAAAGTGTTGGGAGCACATCCGCTATGTCGTTCTTCGCAGTCCCAGCAGGGAACACGGCGATTGCCTGTATCTCGTACATGTCGCCCGCTCGTCTGATTATATCGGGCGCAATTATCATAGGCTGGATGGTCAACGGGCCATCGCCCACGATAGCATCTACCGATGCTGTTGTCGGTGGCGTCTCGCTGCTTTCAATGGTCACTGAATTGGTGAATACAATGCCCTTGTCGAGGTTGCTGTTGACAAGGGCGTTCAACTCCAGACGCATGACTTGTCCCGGCTCCAGCAACGGGAACAACCAGGTGCACGTATGTGTGGAGGGATCATATTCGCCGGATGCAGTACCACCGTCGGCCGATACGAAGCCAACTTCTTCCGGAAGGATATCTACAACCGAGATGTTCGTTACGGCGAAGCTGCTGTCGTTGTCGAATTGGATTATGTAGGTCACAGGCTCATCAGAATTAACCAGCGCCATCTGGCCCTCAGGTGTTCCCAGAATGCTCTTTGTCAGATTGAGCGGGTTGCGATATGTGATCGACTCAACGCTTGCAGTAGAAGGAAGCGTTTCGTCACTGTCGACGGTCACAAGGTTGAAGATGGTCGTGCCCGGATCCACATCCTTGTTTACCTTGACGTTCAGATCCAGACATACAGTCTCTGCAGGCTCCAATGAAGAAAACGTCCAGGTGTAAGCGTGCGCAGCGGCATCGTATTTTCCGGACGGTGTTTCCTTGCCAAGACCTATCAGTGTTACCTCCTTCGGCAGGTAGTCCACCACGGAGACATTCGTCACGGGAGAATCATTGCCGGCGTTATCGAAGCAGACAACGTAGGTTATGGACTCATCCACGTCAACCCATCGGCCACTCCTGAAATACTCTTGGTCAGATTGAGCGGGTTGCGGTATGTAATCGCCTCGACACTTGCCGTTGAGGGCAGCGTTTCGTCGCTGTAAATGGTCACGGCGTTGGTGATGGTCATGCCCGGATCCACATCCTTGTTCACCTGCACGTTCAAATGCAGGCATACAGTCTGTCCCTTCTCCAAAGAAGAGAATGTCCAGGTATAAGTGTGCGCAGAGGCATCGTATTTTCCTGGCTGTGTTTCCTTGCCAAGACCTATGAATTTTACCTCCTCCGGGAGGTAATCCACCACGGAAACGTTCGTCACGGTAAAATCATTGTCTATATTGTCAAAGCAGATTTCGGCCACTCCTGAAATACTCTTGGTCAGATTGAGCGGGTTGCGGTATGTAATCGCCTCGACACTTGCCGTTGAGGGCAGCGTTTCGTCGCTGTCGATCGTCGCGGAGTTGGTGATGGTCGTGCCCGGATCCACACCCTTGTTCACCTTCACGTCCAAATCCAAGCATACTGTCTCTCCCGGCTCCAATGAGGTAAAAGTCCAGGTGTAAGTGTGCGCAGCGGCATCGTATTGGCCGGACGGTGTTTCCTTGCCAAGTCCTATGAATGCTACCTCATCCGGGAGGTAGTCCACCACGGAGACATTCGTCACGGGAAAATCATTGCCGGTGTTGTCGAAGCAGATTGTGTACGTTATGGGCTCATCCACATCGACCCTTGCTACCCGGCCTTCGGCCACTCCGGAGATGCTCTTGGTCAGATTCAGGGCATGACTTTCCGCAGCGACATCAAGCCTTTTTGTCGTTGGCGCCGTTTGATTGCTGCTGATCGTTGCGGTATTCGTGATTATTGTACCGCTCTCCACATCCTCGTCCACTTTTACGGCCAGCTCCAGAACGTTTGAAGTTCCCGGCGGCAAAGATGGATACAGCCATTCGTAGGTGTGTGTCTTGGGATCGTAGTGTCCGCTGACTCCGTCGCCATCAGCCGTTACGAAGGTGACCTCCTCCGGAAGTCTGTCGGTGACCACGGCGTCAGTTACTATGAAGTCGTTGTAATTATCGAAGTGTATGCCGTATGTGATCGTGGCGCCCACTCCCACGGACGGAATATCGTCGGAGCTAACAGGACCACTGCCTCCTTTGACGAGTGTCTTTCTGAAATTAAGCGGATCGTAACCGAAGTCTCTGCCCGGGACGACCAGACCGGTTGGGTTGCCAATCTGGGGGACCATACCTATCTGTCTGAGATTTGTATCGAAGGCCAGAAGATTGTCTCCGCCCGGCGCATTGTTCACGCCGGTGGTCACGTACACATAGCCAGTGGCCGGATCCACTCCGAGTCCCATCACCCCGGCATCGGGCTCCACCTGAACCTCTTTCAGGGCTCCGGTTGCCAGGTGATACTGGGTAAGGTAATTATTCCCCGCAAAACCTCCGCCGGTATAGAGGAAGCCCCTCACGACGCCCACGGCAACGCTGATGGCTATGCGGTTCAGCGTTATGGTGTCAACCCGCCTCCAATCAGACGTTCTGTAAACCGTGACTTCGTTCGTGCCGTTCGCCACGTAGAGCAGGTCGTCGATTTCGTTCAGGGCGATCCCATAGCCGGTAGCACCCCTCAGCGCGAAGGGGGAACCGGGGGCGTGAGTCAGTGTCTTGGCACTCGGGTCCCAGTTGTACACGTACAATCTGTCGCTACGGCGGTCGATAGAGTACAGCAACCCTCTGTCGTGATCGTAGACAACGCCGGCCAAATCCTTGGCGTCCGGAGCTACTGTCGTTCCTTCGCCCGTCATCAGTCGTGCGTCCAGCAACTGAATCTCATCGTGGGCTTCATACGTTACAAACAGGAATTCATGATCCGTGTCGATCGTTATTCCTACTGCCCCGAGCATTTTGTCAGGGATACCGTGCTCGGCCTGATAGGTCAACATGCCGTCAGGTCCAATGTCGTACGCCTGGACTGGTAGCCTGGTATTGGGGGCGGGCTGCCTGATATCCGCGATGACGTACAGTGATTTTGCCACCACAGGTATTGGGACGCTCGTTATCCACGCCACCACCGCCAAGACAAGCAGACAAACGGGGGCCCCCGGTGTGCTTACGGTTATCCGGCTTTTCATCGTTCTACCCTCAGAAATAATTGGTTTCTTCACCCTACCTGCCACAATGCAGGCCAACGTCACGCTGGCGGCCCTGCCATGTCTTGAACGCCCTACGCGGCAGCCAATTGGCGTGGGGGGGACAGCTCTTGCAGGAAGAAACAAGTTTTCACCGCACCTCCAAATGCTGCGACCTTAAAAAAGTATATATGACCGATACTCTTTTGTCAAGAAGAATTTGGATTCAGACTGGGATTCAGACCAGAGCAAACACATCCCTACTAACCGGGGAACAAGGATATAGCCGGGAGTCTCAGTGTCTTGCCGCAAAATGATCCGCGAAACTGGGCCTTTTTTAAGGGCCGGCCCTACTGGGGTTCACTTCATTGGTCCTGTTCTGCTGCCCGTGTTGACACCCACAAATCACCGCCTCCGTATCCTTCTGGGTTTGGTGGATAGACGGAGATACCTGACCAACCATCTGAAGAATGTAGTTCCAGTGCATCGGCAAAGATGCATGGAGCTGATTCCGGCCACTCAGAGTTGACAGGAGGATCGAGTTTGACAGGTACAGGCCAGGTCTCGTCTATTCCTGAACGTTTCGAAACCCGCATCTCATCATGAATAGGGCCGGTCTGCGGTGGGCGATCAGATCTGAAATATAGCTCCAGTCCATCAGCTGATACATACGGCTCAACATCCTCGCATGAACTGTTGACGTTCGGGACTTGAGTCGCCTCGCCGAAGAAGAAATCTGCTTTCGCTTGCTCTGCGGCCGATCTCAATGCCAAGATCAATGTGAGTAGAATTGTCTTTCTCGTCTTTTCTCTCCTCAAAAAGTATGCCCCTGCTGAAGGAGCAAGCGTCCAATGTTGTCACGCCGTGCGATGAGCGCACTCTCAGCGGCATGTGACCATTCTGAGACACGCCTACTGATTGAGTGCCATTCCGGCTCTCACCAGAAGCCCCTCCAATACAAGTATTCTAATGTACCTTTGCTCAATGCCAATAAAAAATGAGCTCTGCATGGTGTTTCCAGGAAGGCGGAGACTCTACTAGGGGCTTTATTGGGCTCAGAAGTCAAAAGATATTTGTGTGGCCCCTTTGCAACCCCTGGGCCCCGTGTACCCCCTCTTGCTGAATCAATCCCTACAAATAGAATGGTCAGAAATTTCTATCTCACTATGAAATAAAACAGGTACTCCAAGCGTCTTTCGCATTCAGAAGGTTGTACGGAGAGTGTACAGAGTCTGTTGATCCACCTGGATCAGCTTTGTATCGAAAGAAGTTACGAGTCTTCTGCAACAATCTAAGAAACGATATTACCCCGGATGTCACAGGTGGATTGGTGCAAAAAGACAGCAGATTGACAGATTCCAGTGAGATTGTTGATGTCGTACGTAATGGGAGACTATATCTGCCAAGCGTTCAAATGAGAAGTTGCAGATATACTGGCCCTGATTGAAACTTCCCGTTCTTGCGCGGCTAAGCGGCTTTATAATAACAGGTTATGGTTCAGCTCGCGGGAATCTACTACCCTGAAGGGTATGACAATTTATTAGGAGTGAAGAAAATGAAGGCCAAAGTAACGTTGATAGCAGCAATTGTAGCGATGACGACCGGGAGCACTTTGGCCGATTGGCCGCAGTATCTCGGGCCAAACAGAGACAGTACATCAGATCAGAAAGGTATTCTACGCTCCTGGCCTGAGAATGGGCCGGAAGTTCTGTGGACTGTCTCCGTTGGCAGAGGTTTTGGCGGACCTGTAATCAAAGACGGCAAAGTCTATTTGCTCGATAGAGATGACAAGGTTGGGGACAATCTTCGGTGTTTTGACCTGGGCAATGGTGAAGAACTCTGGAATTCTGCATATGACGCTCCCGGAACTGCGATGTTTCCCGGCTCGCGAAGCGTACCGATCGTGGAAGGCAATAATGTCTATTCATGCGGTCACAACGGCGACGTTTATTGCATAGACATAAACACACACAAACCCGTCTGGAATAAGAACGTTTGGACGGATTTCGGCGGTAAACCCGGTGGAACTGGACGTGGATCATTTGGATCCCGTGGTCCCGGGAGCTTTCCGATCTGGGCAATTACGCAGTGTCCCTTGGTTTACGGAGATCTGCTAATCTTGGCTTCACAGGCACCTGAGGCTGGTGTTGTGGCTTATGAGAAGCTTACCGGCAGTCTCAAATGGAAAACACCCAATCTCGGCAATGAATCATATGCCAGTCCTTCAGTTGTGAAAATAGACGGGAAAGACCACGTTGTAATGGTTATTTCATCCACTAATCCTATTGGAAATCGAGGATTGCCTCAAACCTTGGGTAACGTTGTTGGAATAGAACCGCTTACGGGAAAAATCCTTTGGGAGTACAAGCAGTGGAAATGTCATATTTCGGTACCGAGTGCTGTTGATGCCGGTGACAACAAAGTGCTTGTCGTTGGTGGATACGAACTCGGTGCAACGATGATAAAGGTCGAGAAGAAGGCAGACGGCAGCTACGGCACAACAGAACTCTTTACCACCGAGGAATATGGCGATCAAACGAAACCACCGATATTACATAACGGTTATTTCTATGCTCAATATGGAACCAATAGCCGGCATGACGGCCTGTCGTGTATGAGTATGGATGGCCAGATCATGTGGAAAACAGAGCGTTCCCCTGATTTCAATAAGGGCAGTATGATTCTGGCCGATGGACTGATTCTGGCTACCGACGGTAGAAAGTCTTTATATCTGATAGAACCTGATCCATCTGGATTTAAGGCTCTTACATCAGCAGAGTTGCTTGGAGAAGCCGGAACAGACAGCGAAGGCATAGCTGCAAGAGTAGGAGGTAGAACCCAAAACTGGGCGCCGCTGGCACTTTCTGATGGCAAGCTCCTCGTGCGGGATCAAACCCAGTTAAAGTGTGTCAAGGTTGCCGAATGAATCCGACAAAGTGTACAGTTTGATCCGTCATAGGAGAAGAAAATGAGAAGATCACGTCGGTTATTAGTGTTGACAAGCATTAGTGTGGTATTTCTTAGCACAACCTCTATAGTGGCCCAGGACTGGCCTCAATGGCGCGGGCCGAACCGGGACGGCAAGTCCGCAAACACAGGCCTGCTCAAGGAATGGACGAGCGACGGCCCAACACTCGCCTGGAGAATCGACAAACTCGGCGGCGGCTACAGCGCCCCGGCGATTGCCGACGGGCGCATTTTCGGCATGAGCAACCGTGGTGATGACGAAGTCGTTTGGGCCCTGTCCGAGACCGATGGCAAGGAGCTTTGGGTAACCCGCCTTGGCCCGGCTTTCGCGCAGCGCGCGTCGCAGGGAAAAGAGGGACCGGCATGCACGCCGACCGTTGACGGTGAACGGCTCTACGTAGAGGGCTTGGCAGGCGCTGTGGCTTGCCTGCAGGTCCAGGACGGCAAGATCATTTGGCAGCGCAGCCTGACAGATGATTTTGGAGGGCGCGTGCCAAGATGGAGCTACCGCGAATCACCGCTCGTTGATGGCGACAAGGTAATCTTCACCCCCGGCGGCGAAGATGCGACTCTGGTGGCCCTCAACAAGTTGACCGGCGAAACGGTCTGGAAGAGCAAGGTGCCCGGCGGTTCCGACGGCCCCTCTGCCGATCCCGGCGGCCGTCCACGTGGTTCTGATGGTGGTCCCGACAGTGCCGACCGTGGTCGAGGTCGTCGCGGCGGTCCAGGTGGTTTCGGCCGGGGTAGGGGTGGTTTCGGCGGTTTCGGCGGCTCTGGAGCGGCCTATTGCTCGGCTATAGCGATCGACTTCGAAGGGAAGCGCCAGTACGTGCAGCTAACCGGCCAACCGCATGGGGATTATCTGTTCGACGCCGATCTACCACGACGGCCATGTGTTCGCCTCCTCGGCCTATGGTGCGGGAGGTGGCCTGGTGGAGCTTGGCAAAGATGCCAACGGTGGCGTCAAGGCCGAGGAGGTCTATTCCACCAGCGAGATGGAAAACCACCACGGCG
>LJTR01000472.1 GCA_001303465.1 Phycisphaerae bacterium SG8_4 | reverse complement strand
CTACTGGAAATGGAAGGATCCACGCACAGTGAAACTCGCCGACGGGACGATCTCCGCGGCGGCACAGCAGGGCACCCCGGATTTGCGGGCGGTTCAGAAGGCGGCCTGGGGCAAGCTCGGCTATGAGCCCCAGCGGTTGTAGGCCGGAGCAGCTCAGTTGGCTGTGCCGAGTGAAGAGAGAGTTCTATGAAGGAACGACGGCATGATCTCGATTCGCTGAGGGTCTTTGCCATTCTGGCCGTCTTCATTTTCCATTGCACGCGCTTGTTCGATACAGAAGGCTGGCATCTCAAGAACTCCGAGCAGAGCCATGTTCTCTTCGTGCTGATGCGTGGCTTGTTCTGGCCCTGGATGATGGAGCTGTTCTTCCTGCTCTCGGGAGCGGGTTCCTGGTATGCGTTGAAATCCAGAACAGCCAGCGAATACCTCTTTGAGCGGTTCAAGAGACTTCTGGTTCCTCTGTATACTGTGGGTGTGTTTGTCCTTCTGCCGCCTCAGTTCTACTTCGAACTCGTCACAAACGCAAAGTACGGCGGCACCTTACGGCAAATGATAGAACGCTACTTTGCCAGCTTCTCTCTGCCTCGCATAACGTTGTGGCCCGAGACACTTCTGCCGATTCCCTTCGGAGGTCATCTGTGGTTCCTTCAGTATCTCTTTCTCATTTCATTGGTGACACTGCCTTTACTGCTCTTTCTGAAATCAGAACGAGGGCGGCTCTGGATCGAAAGATCGGCCGAATGGTGTAACAGGCGAGGGGGCATATTCATATTTGTGATACCTCTGGCCATGGCGCTTATCAGTCTCAGAGGTCTTTTTCGAACTGAAAGAGGCTGGGCTGATTTTCTCTGGTATGCGATTTACTTTGTCATAGGTTACGTCATGGTAGCCGACAGACGTTTTACCAAGGCTTTCACGAAGCATCAATGGGTATGTCTGGCCCTCTGGCTTGTGGGCTTCTGCGGTGGCATCGGTCTTGTCGTAATGGTATTTGGCTACGATCCACTTCCAGGTCAGGAGTCCTTCACTTTCATGTACGTTCTGTACCAGACCATGTGGAGCATTGTCAGTTGGAGCGCGGTCGTCTTTGTGCTGAGCCTGGGGGCCAGATACCTGGACTTCGACCACGCGATATTGCGCTACGCCAACGAGGCGGTGCTGCCGTTCTACTTGTTCCATCAGACAATAATCTTGGTCGTCGGCTTTTTGGTCATTCGTTTGAACGTGGGCATCCTGCCGAAGCTCTTGATTGTCGCTGTGATTTCCTTGCCTTTGATCCTTGTTCTGTACGAACTGGCGGTCAAGCCCTTCGACGCGGTGCGCTTCTTGTTCGGCATGAGGCCCAGGAGAGTGAGAGGGATAACCGCCTAACAATGGCTGCGGCGAGTGTACAGAAACCTAATACCCCCTGATAACAAATCGGGGGACCTTACCTACTCATCCCCTTCATTTCAGCCCTTCAGCATCTCGCATGGGTCCTCTTTCTAACCCTTGTCGGCCGTTTTCTCAAGGGATTCGGCCAATGCAGCGATGCGCAGTTCCAGTCTCTTTATTTCTCTTTTGATGCTGTTTCTGTGGATCATCTGCCAGGCGAATACCTTCATGAGGCCAACAAACTGACAGCCACAAATGAAGATAGTGGCGTACATGATTTGGCCCTTGGTTTGGTCTACCCTGAAGAACTGGACGGCGCCATAGATAGTCATAGCCATGAAGAGGATGGCCCATACCCAGATGAAAATCACGATGGAGAGCATCTTTCTACTGTAAAAATCACTCGCCATCGACCAGATACTCTCTTCTCGCGGCTCGTCGTACGTACCATTGATTATTTGCCTGATTTGCTCGTCGTTCATCTTCTTTCTCCTTGCAACCTTCACTGGCAATGTTTTTGCCAGAGTCTTTTCAGTTCGTTTCTCGCGTTGTGGAGTCGCGATTTCACAGTCCCGTTCGGAATCCTTAGCGCTGCTCCTATTTCTGGCACAGTAAGCTGCTCGAAGTAATAGAGGCTCAGGACCTCTCTCTTTCTCACATCCAGTCTTTCCAGCAGCTCTCTCAGGCCGGTATCTTTCTTCTGAGGTTGTTGATGGTCGACCAATTCTGTAATGTCGGTTCCTTTCACAGCCTTACTCTTCCTTATCCAGTCGTTTGTCTTGTTAGTGACGATTCTATAGGCCCACGACTTGAACCTCGCGGCGTCGTTCAAGCGGGATATCCCGCGTATGATGCCCAGCCAACTCTCCTGAGTTATGTCCCATGCCGCCTCGGAATCGCCCGTCAGACCGAAGGCATATCTCCAGAGTCGTTTCTGCCATCGCGAGACAAGCATCTCCAGCGCCTTGGCGCTGCCGCTCTGGCAGTCCATAACAAGTATTTCATCGATAATCTGTTCTACGGATCTATTCACTCTGTTAATCATAGTCTATCTTGACAGCCCTGCGGTTCATTTTTTCTCGACGATTCGGAACAATTGGAGATATAGCCCGAGGCTCTATCTGAAAACTCCCTCGTCGGCCCGAGAGCGAGCAGTTTTCTCGCCTGGCAAAGACGGCGAAGTCCCGATTCATCGGGATTGGTTTTATCGTCGATGCAGCTCCCGATGTACATCGTGACAGCCAGGCTAGAAAAGGGCCGCTCGAAGCCGGATCGAGTTTCCAGACAGAGCCTGAAGAATCTGACGTGAGTGGGTGCTGATCTCCAGAGACTGTGGCTCACTCTGGGAAGTTCATTCGTTCCAGCAGATCTTCGAACCTCGGATCCATGCGGAGAGGCCCCCACAGCGAAGGTATTCTGAGCAAAAACATGCCGAAATGCCTTTCTTGATAGACTGTTTCGAGCCACCTGAAAGCTTCATCTGTATTTCCGCAGTCTCCGTGGAGTATGGCTAAGTGCATCGGCAAGACATATTCACTCTTGCTCTTGTCCTGCAATTCTTGCAGCAGGATCTCGGCCTCATCTTTTCTGCCTGAGACGGCGTAGGCTCGTCCAAGGGTCGTGATCAGAAGTGGTATGCGCCCCGCGATAGTCATGGCTTTTTCGACGGATGCGATCGCCTCCGGGTACATGGACATGGATAGATAGTCCTCCGCCAGATCAGAGAGTGCGATCACAAAACCTGGGGCCAATTCCATCGTTTTCTTATGCTGTTCTACAGCTCGTTCAAACTCTCCGGAAAACCTATACATATTCGCAAGTTGATTATTGAGCACTTGTGAATGTGGATCAAGTGTCACGGCTGTTTGCATCATGTCAATGGCCTTATCGAAACGCCCGGCCACGACCCAATACCAGGCAAAAGCGAAATACGTGTAGCTGAGGTTTGGAGGATTAAGGTCGATGGCTCGTTCCAGACTCAACCTGGCTTTTTGCCAGTCCCAGTCATACATCAGAGCGATCCAACCCAAAGCAGAATGGGCTTCGCCGCATGTCTGGTCTATCTTGATCGCCGTATTCGCAGCTATCTTGGCTCTGGAGAAGCTCTCATGCCCTGCGCCGTATCCGTAAAGTGAAGGAACCCAATAAGCGGCCGAAAGCCATGCATAGGCTGCCGCATAGTCTGGCTCTATCTCGATGGCGATGGCCTGGTTAAAGTAGTCAACGGATGTTCTGAAACTCTCTTGGGTTTTCTTCTCGAAGAAGAAGATGCCCTTGAGATATGCCTCGTGCGCCGCTGGCTTTACTGGTTCCCTTTGTTTGATTCGCCTCTCCTCTTCGGGGGTGACGACAACCTCGATTTCCTGCGTGATGGCCAGCGTTACCTCGCTTTGTAGGGCAAGGATATTGTCTAGCGTTCCCTGGTAGTTGTCCGACCAGAGATGTGTGTCGGTCCTTCCATCGATGAGCTGAACTGTGATGCGAACGCCATTTCCCACCTTCAGGACCGAACCCTCAATGACGGCATCGACACCGAGTTCCTTAGCGATTTCCGGCACCTTCTTGTCCGTACCCTTGAAATGCATGGATGACGTACGAGAAATGACTCTGAGGGCTTCGATCTTGCCTAGTTCGGCTATCAAGGCGTCTGTCATGCCATCGACGAAGTACTCCTGCTCCTGGTTGCTGGAGAGATTCTCGAATGGCAGTACGGCAATTGCCTTTGTCGGTTGAGTGCGGTCTGTTGCTATGGTTTCAGTTCGCAGCATCAAGTGCTGCAATTCGGTCGCTGTATCTTCGAGCGCCATGAAAACATCGCCCATGTCGCGCATACGGCGACGTGGTTCTTTCTCCAGGCAGTGACGCAGCAACACTCGAATGTTTGCCGGTGTGCTCTCCGGCAGCGGTCGGAAATTGGGCTCTGTTTTCAGGATATCGGCCAGCGTGTCAGAAGCCGTCTCGCCTTTGAACAGGACCATGCCGGTCAGCATCTCATACAGCACGCAGCCAAACGACCAGATATCGCTGCGTTTATCGATTGGCTGACCGCGGGCCTGTTCCGGAGACATGTAAGCCGGCGTGCCGATTATATGGCCGGGCTGAGTGTCAGTAACCTCAGTGCTGCCGTCGGTTGCAGTTGTTTTGGCCAAACCAAAGTCCAGGACCTTCACCCTGCCTTCCGGTGTTATTTTGATATTACTGGGCTTGAGGTCCCGATGGACAACACCCTTTTCGTGTGCTGCTGAGATAGCCTCGGCGACTTGCTGGCCGATCGAAAGGACCTCTGGGAGCTTCAGCGGTCTGTGAGCAATCCGTTGGGCCAATGTGTGACCAGGAACATACTCCAGGACCAGATAGCCGAGCCTTTCTTCTTCAATGATGTCGTGTATCACGGCAATATTGGGGTGATTCAATGAGGCCAGGAGTCTGGCCTCACGGCGGAATCGCATTAGGGCGGTCGAGTCACCTAATAATTCAGGAGGCACACTCTTGATGGCAACAGACCTGTCAAGCTTGGTATCACGAGCCAGGTACACTACGCCCATGCCCCCTCGGCCAATTATCTCTATTATTTCAAAGGCGCCGACCTTCCGGCCGGTAAGATCATGTCCGGTCGCTGCATCCGCGAAGTCGCTCTCGTCTGCCTGAGTAAGGCCTGCAAGCAACGAATCGATTTTGAGTACATTTGATATCCTCTGCCTGATCTGATGTCTGAACTTCGGGTATCTGTTCACAAACTCGTCAACGTCCGGCTCTTGGCCCTCTATCTGCGCATCGATAAATTGCTGCACAGCATCCTTGATACATCTTTGCTGATTGTCGTCAATCTGCTCTGCCATCAGGTACTCTCAAATGCGCTCACCAGCGCCATTCGCGCGCGAGAGACGAGCATCTTCACCGCACCGGTGCTCTTGCCTAACCTCTCTCCTATCTGGCTATAGGAGAGCTCTTCGATTTTTGCAAGGATAATCACCTCTCTGTATTCGGGTCTCAACTTGTCTAGGGCTTTCTCAAGTCTATCCAGATCCTCTCTTCTGGACATGATTGCACTCGGCGTGGTGGTCTCGATGGGGCCGGCAGTTCCAACAAACACCCGCCCGGTGGTCCGCCCCCTTTCGTCAAGTCGAATCTCTCTGCGAATATCGCGTTTGTCCGTGTGCAGCTTGTCTGCGTTGTCTCGAAGCCTGTTCTCAGCTATCTTCGTCAGCCAGCGCAGAAAATCCCCCTCGTTTTTGTACGTAAAGTCTCCCAAATCCCTCAAGGCACACATGAGGGCATCCTGGACCAGATCCATCGATTCCATCTTGGAGCGAAGCTCGGCGCCCATTCGAAGCCGCACGATTCGCCGTACCCGCTCGCCGTACACCCTGCACAGCTGGCCCTGAGCGGAGTGGTCACCTCCCTTGGCCAGTACGACTAATTCCTGAGTTCTCTGGCTAGGAGTACACATCAAACCTTCCTAGAGCCCCGCGTCAAAACGCGTTTTACGTATCGCAAATCCGGCTTCAAGATGC
>LJTR01000471.1:3564-7239 GCA_001303465.1 Phycisphaerae bacterium SG8_4 | reverse complement strand
CGGCGCCGCGGCGAGCATCAAAGGCTTGTGCGAGTTCAACATAGGCCACAGCATAATTGCCAGGGCGGTCTTCGTAGGAATAGGTCAGGCAACCGCCGAGATGATAAAGCTGATAGACAAATTCAGCGGGTGACTGGTGAGTTTGTGCCTGACAAACCGCCGGCAGTGAACTATAGGCTGTCCAGCAGACAAGGAGATTGACAATGTTTACAGGTGCCATGGTGGCGTTGATTACGCCTTTTCAGGATGGTGAAATTGATTTTGAGACTCTCGACGAGCTGATCGAATTCCAGCTGGAAAACAGCATCGACGCGATAGTACCCGTAGGCACAACGGGTGAATCGCCGACGTTGAGTCATGACGAGCAGAAGAAGGTCATTGACAGGGTGATCAAAGCCGTAGGCGGAGACGTGCCGGTGATTGCTGGAGCCGGCTCAAACAGTACGGCCGAAGCAATTGAGCTGACGGTTTTTGCAAAGAAGGTGGGAGCCGACGCGACCTTGCAGGTAACTCCGTACTATAACAAGCCCACGCAGGCGGGGTTCTACGAGCATTTCAAAGCGATCGCCGATTCTGCCGACTTGCCGGTAGTGCTGTACAACATCCCTGGCCGCTGCGGCGCCGGCATGACACCGGATACTATCGCCCGGCTGTCCGAAATCGAAAACATCGTTGCGGTCAAAGAGGCGACCGGCAGTCTCGATCAGGCCAGTGAAATAGCATCACGATGTGACATAACGATCATATCGGGCGACGATTCTCTCACTTTACCCTTGGCTTCGATCGGCGGCAAGGGCGTTATCAGTGTCGTGGCCAACATTGTCCCGGCCGACGTCAAGGCGATGACAGACCTGATACTCGAGGGCGACCTGACATCGGCCAGGCAATGGCACAGGAAGTTGTTCGCGCTGTGCAAGAGCATGCTGACGCTTGCGACCAATCCCATACCGATCAAGGCAGCGATGGCAATGCTGAACATGGCGCCGGAAGAATTGCGGCTGCCCATGACGCCTTTGGAGCGGGACAAGAGAGCGGCGCTAAAACAAACATTGGAAGAATACGGCCTGCTCAGTTGACGAATCAATCCGGCCAGACTAGGCAGAGGCCTGTTGGGCAGAAAACTAGGTGGTTTTCACGGGGCGAGGAAGAAATCCGTCGCACAGGCGGGCACTTCGTCACCGTGATACACGTCGGTATTCTGCAATGTGTAGACATCGTCGTTTGAGACACCGATAAATCGTGTCTTCAAGAATCTCACACTGCCGTCCCCAAACAAGACGTTTTGCCCTTTGCGCTTGTGATTGACGCTGTTTACCGTCACCAGTCTTCTGTCGAGTTGCAGGCTGAAAGGTTTGCCGAAGTCATCCGGCAAATCCTCAAACAGGGGGCTCAGATCCGCCATAAGGACTTTTCGGCAATGCAACTGACCATCACTACCCTGCCGGCAACGTATCTGGAAGCTGTAAGTGATATATCTTCGATCTCGGAAGTCCCTGTTGCCTCTCAGCTCCGTCGAGGTCAGTCTGGGCCTGCCGCGACTTTTGCTGCAGGACGGGCAAACGAAACTGTCGGGCTCGACGTAACCGTCCTTGACCAGAAGATACAGGTGCCTGGTATTAGAGTGGTTCTCGCTGCCCTGGTAACCGACTTTGTACCACGGTGCGCCGGCCTGCGTTTCCACGGCCGGCTGCTTACCATGGTCGGCAACGTATTTTTCAAGACCCTGGAAGAAGCCGCTCTGTTGCATCTGGCATCGCTGGCGTTGCGAGTCAAAACGAAGGTATCTGAACGTGGTAAAGAAAACACTGCCGGCGATCACAAACACAGCAGCAGTGGCCAGTCTTCTGACCATACCCAGCCAGTGCAAGTGCTGGGCTCTGATAGGGCGTTTTTGTTCGCCGGCAAGTAATTCCTGCAGCTTATCGGCGCTCGAGCTTGCAGCATTGTTCAGACGCAATACGGTCCGCTCGATAAGATCATCCGGGCACACTTCAGGCTCTACGCTATCGAGAGGTGCCAGTGTTGCTTGGAGTTTGGAATGAATTTCTGCGGCTTCTTGGTTAGACGAAATCAAGGCTTGAGCTTCGACTATCTGTTCAGGAGATGCTAATCCCATACAGTAATCGAATAACAACTCTTTCTGCTCGCTGCTAAGCGGAGTCATGTGTTTTCTTTACTCCCAACTGACACCTTCCATTCTTTTGCAAAACGTCCAACGGCCGTGTGAAGTCTGCTCTTGACCGTTCCTATGGGTATACTGAGAATCTCGGCCATTTGTTTGTAGGAAAATTTCTGGAAATATGCGAAAATCAAGATTTCTCGCAGATTATCCGGCATATCTGTTATAATCTGCCCTACACGGGCGGCAGTTTCCCGCCTTTGCAGTTCGTCGGACGGCAGCGTATCGTCTGAAGTCACAGTGTTGAGCATGTCGTCGAACGACAATTCCTGAGAATCACCCATAGTGCCGATCGGAACAGCCGATGTTCGCTGCCATTTGCGCAGAGCGTCTTTGGCCTTGTTCGCAGCGATAGTGAACAACCAGGGCCGTAAGGGCCGGCTCTTATCGAAGCTGTCCCGACTCGTAAAGAGCTGCAGGAAGGTCTCCTGGAAAACATCCTCAACGAGATCCTGCCGGTTCAGGAATTGCCTCAGAAACGCATGCAGGCTGTTCTTGTAGCGATTTACGATCTCACGAAACGCGGCCTCGTCGCCGGCACTGTACCGGGTCAAAAGATCGGCGTCTGTTAGATTCTCCAGATTGTAGTCCATAAACGACCGCTCAACGAATCCTGCAAAGACAACTATTACAGGCAATTACCCTGTAAAGCAAGCATTATATTCCAACCTATGTGTTTCGGCAAGCCACGCGCACGAATTGCCACTGTCTTGACGATGATATCGGCAGGGAACAGGTGTGAGAAGTCGCTGAAGAAGATCATTCCTGGCTATTCTCAATTATGGGACGCTTGGGGTTTCGCAATCACTGGCCAGTAAAAGACAAACCACATTGGACCTTGCCCGTGGGTGAGTTGCCAGACAATTGCAGAGTGATCCGCAGCTTGATTGGAGGATCAGAAGGCCTTACAATGCCGGGCAGGCAGGATGCCCCCGAGACGACCGCCGCTGGTAAGATCATTGGCCGCGGCTTCGAGAGCAAGAGTGGATGTGAGCAAAAGCACCAGATCAAGGAGATTGGTCATGATCGGTAGAAAGCTGCGTGCAGTTCGACATCTGGCCTGGACTCTGGCTTGTGTGCTCTGGTTCGCACCTGCAATGGCCGTCGCCCAGGAATGGACCCAGTTTGAAATGAACCGCAAGGATGCCCGGGGAGACTATTTGTGGACCACTAGCGAAAACTGGACCAAGGGCCTTCCCCACTCGGAGTTGTCCGTGGAGATCGGCGACGATCATTCCGGCCAGGCACTCCACTGTGTCATACCCAGCGGGCATGATGCGATCTGTCAGAATCTGGAACTGGCCGAACACGGGCGGACCCAGGGTACGACGTTTCGACTTGCCGCCAGTGCAAGTTTGACCGTTCTCAACCAGACGGTTTTGTCAAAGGATAGGGAAAGCTGGTTCTACCTGGACGGAAAGTTGCACTGTCCGGGGGAAAACAGGAGCCTCCGGGTCGGCGGTCCCTGGGGTCGGCCGGACATAAACGAGCCGGCT
>LJTR01000471.1:0-3550 GCA_001303465.1 Phycisphaerae bacterium SG8_4 | reverse complement strand
CATCTTCTCGTCGGGCCGACCGCCGTTGTGGAGGCATGGCACGTCGGGATCAACACGGACTTGAGGGCTGAATCGACACCGTCCACTCCATGGGGGCCGCGGTTTTGGGCCCGCTCGACGGGCTCTGAGATCGTCCTGACCGGTGGAAAACTAATCGCTCATCAGGGACTGCGCATGTCTACCTGCGACGCCCGGCGCCCGGGCAGGCTTGCCTTGCGAGGTAAGGCGACTTTCACAAGCAGACCGGACTCGAAGTACGGCATCGACATCTGGTGCGGCATCTGGGAAATCGAGGGTGGCCAGGCAGAGATCAACGTCGGGGACATCGAGTTCTGGGGCAACAAGTTTAAGGATGCGGTCAATGCCAAGGCAGAGACTCCGGTGGGGGCGGGATTGGCCGTGTTGAAACTGACCGGTGAGAATGTCAGCACGATACATGCCCGCAAGGTCGACTTTGTTGACGCGGCGGTGCTTGACGTCAAGGGCCTGCGCGTTGGCGCCGGGACATACAAAGTCATTGACGCGGCAGCGATCGGCGAGACCAACCTGCGGTTTGAGCAGGGAACGGACACTGGCAAATGGAGTCTCAGATTTGACTCACCGGCTGGGGATCTATTGTTAACATTCTCGCCTTGAATTCAAAGAGTCCAACCACAAGGGGAATCACAAGTGACAACAATCGGAGCCAAATCCATGGATCGACGAAGGTTTATGCGAACCTGTGCGGCCTCGGCGATATCTTCAGCTGCCTTTGGTCTGGGGAAGCTCTCGGCAGGGGGGGCAAAGAAACGAAAACCCAACCTGCTCTTTATCTGGACGGACGAACAGCGGGCCGACACGATGGCCGTCTACGGCAACAGCAAGATTCGCGTGCCCAACTTCAACAAACTCGCATCTCAAAGTATTGTGTTCGAGAGGGCATACGTCACTCAGCCGGTCTGCACGCCCAATCGCGCCGCGGTCATGACCGGGCTCTGGCCCCATGAAAGTGGTCTTCTGACAAATAACATTCCGCTGCCCAGAGAGACCCGGTGCCTCAACGAATTGATCGATGATCCCGACTATCGCACCGCATACATGGGCAAATGGCATCTTGGGGATGAGATTTTCGCGCAGCACGGTTTCGAGGAATGGATCTCTATGGAAGACGGCTATTCGGCGTACTACGCCAAGGGGCGAGACCGGGCTGCGCGGAGCAGCTACCATCACTATCTTCTCGGCCTTGGTCACAAACCGGCCAGCCAGGGCGGTAGATTCAGCAGGGGTTACGCCGCGTCGCTTCCGCTGGAACAATGCAAGCCGAAGTTCCTCGAGCGCAGCGCCTGTGATTTCCTCCGACGGCATCGCAACGAACCGTTTATGCTCTATGTCAACTTCCTCGAGCCGCACATGCCGTTCACCGGGCCGCTCGACGAGATGTACGATCCTGACGAGATCGACCTGCCTCCGAATTTCAACGATCCGCTCGAAGAGAACGAGCCGGACAAGTGCAAGAAGAAACTGCGGGACTGCGCCCGAAAGTACGGGACGACCGAGAAGGACTTTCGCGAGCTTATAGCCCGCTACTGGGGGCTCAATTCTCAGGTCGATCTAAGCGTCGGCGCAATTCTCGATACGCTCCAGCGGCTTGGCCTGGCGGACGACACCATCGTTGTCTACACGAGCGACCACGGCGATATGATGGGTTCTCACCGTCTGGTGGAGAAGGGTCTGATGTACGAGGAGTCCGTGCGCGTTCCGTGGCTGTTGCGCGTGCCGGCGATGGGGTTCAGACAACGTCTGATTGCCCAGCCGGTCAGCCAGATCGATTTGGTCCCCACGCTGCTGGAGCTAATGGGTCGGCCCCAAGCCGCCGAGGGCCTTCCGGGTCAGAGCCTGGTTCCGCTCATCAAGGGCGGCAAGGTTGCAGCCGATCACGTGTTCATAGAGTGGAATACCGCGCCGAGAGTCCGGACCGTAGTTTCTCCGGACCGATGGAAGTTGTGTCTGAGCAATGAAGACAAGTGCCAGTTGTTCAACCTGAGCGACGACCCTTACGAAACGATGAATCTGTACGATTCCGGAGAACACGCCGCTGTGATTGCAAGGTTGACCGAGAAGATCGGGAGATGGCAGAAGAATACCAACGACATACCCTTGAGGGTAGTAAATTCCCGCGGGCAAAACCATACACTATTATTGTGAATCCACTTACCCACGCAAAAATGGGAAATTTCAATCAGGAGCACTATGAATTGGAGGTCATCTGACGAATTATGAATAAGATAACGAGTGTCACTAAAGTGGGAATCATTGTCGTTGTATGCGGCTCGACGCTTTGCCAATCCGCCGTACTGCTCGACGACGATTTCGATAGGCTGCGGCCCGGAATGTTTTCGGCTGGTGTCATCGGCGCTCATGCCGAATATCACTACGTACATGAAACCGCACCGCAGGGCAACTGGGTCGTCTCATGCTCGGCCGCACTCACACCCTTTCGTATGCACGGTTGCAGAGGGCAGCGAGTTCTGGAAGGACTACACGATTTCGGCACGCTTCGCTGCCGAATCGGGCAAGGGCCAGAGCGGAGTGGCCTTTCGCTATCACAACGACCGCTGTTACTATTTCTTCGGCGTCAAAGGCGGCAAGGCGATTCTAAAAGTCGTTAACCATGCTACAGCTTATCACAAACCCGACGAGAAGATCCTTGGCGAGCGGCAATTTGACTTCAAGCCGGGCGAATTCCTCACAGCAACGATTCGCATCGAGGGCAACCATGTCCGGGCCGAACTTGGCGACAATCTTGTTCTGGAAGCGACAGATCAAACCTTCTCCGAGGGCAAGGTGGCCCTTACTGCCGATGTTCCTACCAAGTACAGTTTCGTGAAGGTAACCGCCAGCGACGAAGAATTGAAAGGAGTGAGGAATCGGGTCAGGGCCAAGAAAAGGCAGGAAGCAAAACTCCAAGCGGCCAACCCCAAACCAGTTGCGTTTAAGAAATTCTCCATTTCCGATTATGGCGTCGGGCGCAATCTAAGGTTCGGCGATATGGACGCTGACGGCCGGGTAGACGTTCTCTTCGGGCAGGTGCTCCATCACGGTCCCAAGGACCGCAACAGCGAGCTGAGCTGCTTGACGGCGGTCAACCTGGATGGGAAAGTTCTCTGGCAAAAGGGCAAACCGGACGGCTGGAAGAACCATCTAACGAACGACGTGGGCTTTCAAATCCACGACATCGACGGCGACGGCGGCAACGAAGTGGTCTACTGCATGAACCAGGAAATCATCGCCGCCGACGGCGCGACGGGCGAGGTCAAGTACCGCCGGGCCACCCCGTTAAGACCGCCGGGCGATCACGGCGCACACAATATTTTCCCTCGCATCCTGGGTGACTCGCTTTTCTTCTGCGATCTGCGCGGGCTCGGGCAGGACCGCGACATAATCTTCAAAGACCGTTACCGCCACATCTGGGCGATGAATGACAGATTCGAGGTTATGTGGACCGGTCAATGCAACACGGGGCACTATCCCTTTGCCTACGACATCGACAATGACCGAAAGGACGAGGTCG
>LJTR01000067.1 GCA_001303465.1 Phycisphaerae bacterium SG8_4 | reverse complement strand
TGCTATCAGTGCGGCAAGTGCTCGGGCGGCTGCCCGGTGGAGCCGGATGTTGAGGTCTCTCCGAGTCGTCTGATGCGCATGGCGCAACTTGGCATGGAAGCCGAGGCGCTTAGCAGTGACAGCATCTGGCATTGCGCGGGCTGCGGTACCTGCAACGGCCGCTGTCCGATGGGAATTGATATTGTGCGCGTCAAGGATGCTCTGCGAAAATTGACAAGGGAGATGCACTATGGGCGCGGCTCTCTGGAGGCCTGGACTTTCTACGAGGCGTTCCTGGATTGCGTGCGTAATTTCGGTCGCCTCAGCGAGATTGGATTGATGGGTGCCTATAACATCAACTCGGGTAGGCTGTTGACGAACGTACGAAAGGCGCCGTGGTTCATTATGAGGAACAAGCTGGGCGTCTCGCCCCATACCATAAAGCGTCTCGACCGGTTGCAGCGTGTGTTTGAGCGAATTGAGGAGATAGAAGGCAAATGAAGTACGCCTATTACCCAGGATGCTCGTCGGAGGGAAGTGGTGCTGAGTACGCGCACGCAAGTGAGGCGGTGCTGGAGGCACTCGGCGTCGAGCTTGAAGAGATCGACGATTGGGTCTGCTGCGGCGCAAGTCCCGCGCACGCGACGAGCCACCTTTTGTCGATAGCGTTGCCGGCCATTACCTGTGCGTCGGCGGAAAAGCAGTCGCTGGACATTTTGACATGCTGCGCTTGCTGCCACAGCCGCTTGAAGCAGGTCAACCAGCAGGTAAAAGACGATCCGAAACTGCGAGCAGAAATCAGCGAGATAATTGAGGAAGAATACAACGGCAGTCTCAATGTGCTGCACATTACAGAGGTGTTGGCGCGTAAGGTGGGACTTGAAGCCATCAAGGCTCGTGTGCGCAAGCCGCTGAAAGGCTTGAAGGTGGCCTGCTATTATGGCTGTCTCATGTCACGCATGCCCGAGGCTCTGATGAGCGACAAGTCTGAGTACCCGATGCTGCTGGACAACCTGACGGAGGCCCTGGGCGCCGAACCTCTGGATTGGCCCTACAAGACCGAGTGCTGTGGGGCGGCGCTGACATTGTCGCAAACAAAAACGGTGATCAGGCTTTCTGCCGACGTTCTGCAAATGGCCAAACAAAACGGGGCCGATGTGTTGTGCGTGGCTTGTCCATTATGCCAAGCTAACCTCGATATGTTTCAGGGGGAGGCGGAAAAGTTGTTGGGAGAGCGATTTAGCATTCCGGTGATTTATTTTGTCCAGTTGATGGGTCTGGCTATGGATTTGGATCCCAAGCGCCTTTGCCTGAATAAGCTTATAGTGGACCCCTTTCCGATACTGGCCCAAAAAGGGTTTATTGACCGAGCCGTTTTCCTGTGAAACAGATGATGTGCAAATGCCATAATTTTACTCAACCCTTGGTCAACGGCCGAGATGATCTAAATAGGGAGTTTTGACGATGGCGCGAATGGGCGTTTTTGTATGCTGGTGCGGGGCGAATATTGCAGAGAATGTGGACTGTGATGAGGTCGCGCGCTACGCCGGCACACTGCCGAGTGTGGCCATCGCCCGCAGCTACAAATACATGTGCTCCGATCCCGGACAGAAGATCGTCACCGACGCGATCGAAGAGCTTAAGCTGACCGGCGTGGTGGTTGCCTCCTGCTCGCCGCGCATGCACGAGCCGACGTTCCGCAAGGCGGCGACCACTGTGGGTCTGAATGCCTACATGCTGGAGATGGCGAACATTCGCGAGCACTGCAGCTGGGTGCACAACAACCGCCATGAGGCCACCGAAAAAGCCAAGGACCTGATCCGCATACTGGTGGAAAAAGTCAAGCGAAACGTACCTCTCAGTGAGATCGAAGTGCCCGTTACCCAGCGCGTGATGGTCATCGGCGCAGGCATTGCCGGGATTCAGGCGGCGCTGGATGTGGCCTCGGCCGGCTACGAGGTAGCGTTGGTCGAGCGCAAACCGAGCATTGGCGGCTACATGTCTCTGCTGGACGAGACCTTCCCCACGCTTGATTGTTCTCAGTGCATCCTCACCCCGCGTATGGTCGAAGTCATGCAGAGCGACAAAATCACCCTGCACAGCTTCTCGGAAGTCGAACAGGTGGATGGATACATCGGTAATTTCAAGGTGAAGATTCGCCATAAGCCCCGCAGCGTTGACATAAGCAAGTGCACGGGCTGCGGCGACTGCTGGAACAACTGCATGGCCCGCAACAAGATTACCGAACCGCCGCGCCCCGCTCCGGATGACGGGATTGACCCTGACGTCATGGCAAGGGTCGATGCTGTTGTCGACAAATACAAGGACGAGGCCGGCATGGTCATCGGTGTGTTGCAGGATATACAGGACGAGTTCAATTACCTTCCTGAGGATGCCCTGAAATACCTCAGCAGAAAATCGGAGATACCTCTGAGCCGGCTGTATGGCGTGGCCCGGTTCTACAACGCATTCAGCTTGAAGCCGAGGGGTAAACATATCATCCGCGTTTGCCTGGGTACGGCCTGTCACCTAAAGGGAGGCCCTCGCATCGCCGATGCGATTTCGCGTGAACTCGGCATTGAGAGCGGTGAGACGACCGAGGACGGCCTGTTCACCCTGGAGCGGGTTAACTGCCTGGGCTGTTGTGCCCTGGCTCCGGTCGTGGAGGTGAACGGTCACGTCCACGCCGGTGTAACGGTCGGCAAGGTTCCCTCCATACTTGCACAATATGGCTACGAAAGAGAATGCATAAAGGTATGAAATCACTGGACAAATATTATTTGGAAGCGACGGATCGATGGCAGACGTTGCAGACCAGCAGCGTGCCCGTGCTCTATGTGGGGGCGGCCACATGTGGGCGTGCCGCAGGGGCCGGCGACGTCATCAAGCGCCTGCAGGCCGAGATCCGGGACAAACACGTTGATGTGAAACTGGTTGAGGTCGGTTGTCTGGGATTGTGCTGCTTTGAGCCGCTGGTTGTAGTCCATAAGCCCGGCTCGCCACAGGTCTGCTATGGCAAAGTGGATCCTGACAAGAGCGCTGGAATCCTGGAAAGGTATGTGCTTGGGACCGATCCGTGTGCTAAATGGGCATTGGGAACGACGACAGATGGTAGGCTGGACGGTGTTGGCAAACTCAGTGAACACCCAATGATGACCGGGCAGGTACGTCACGTCTTGAGGAACTGCGGTGTGATCGATCCGAAGGATATGGGCCATTATATGGCCCGTGACGGCTACCGTGGTTTCCTGCGTGCGTTGGAAGTGGGGCCGGACAAAACGCTTGAAGAGGTCAAGAAGTCCGGCTTGCGCGGACGCGGCGGGGCGGGCTTTCCCACCTGGCAGAAGTGGCAATTCTGTCGGAAAGCAGCTGGCGAACCGAAATACGTGATCTGCAATGCCGATGAGGGCGATCCGGGCGCTTTCATGGATCGCAGTATCATGGAGGGCGATCCCTATAGCGTTCTGGAAGGGATGGCGATAGGCGCCTTTGTCATTGGGGCTGAAAACGGATACATTTATGTACGGGGAGAATACCCGCTGGCGATTAACAATTTGTCGATAGCGATCGAGCAAACGCGTTCGATGGGACTATTGGGAGATGATATTCTCGGCTCCGGTTTTAGTTTCAACCTGGAAATCGTCAAGGGTGCCGGTGCCTTTGTGTGCGGTGAAGAAACGGCTCTGATAGCTTCTGTGCAGGGTGACATAGGCAGCCCCCGGCAACGTCCACCCTATCCGGCTCAGGCCGGGCTTTGGGGCAAACCAACCAACATCAACAACGTTGAGACGTGGTCAAATGTCCCGGCCATCATCCGCCAGGGGGGCGATCAGTTTGCCGGCAGCGGCACGGACCGATCGAAAGGGACAAAGGTGTTCTCGCTGGTTGGCAAGGTAAAGAATACCGGGCTCGTCGAGGTGCCCATGGGCACAACCATGCGCCAGATTGTGTTTGACATCGGCGGTGGTCCTCAAAAGAAACGCCAGTTCAAGGCCGTGCAGAGCGGCGGCCCTTCCGGCGGGTGTATCCCCGCATCGCTGCTGGATTTGCCTATAGATTTTGACAAGCTCCAGGAGGCTGGCGCGATGATGGGCTCCGGCGGGCTTATCGTTATGGACGAGCGGACCTGCATGGTGGACGTCGCCAAGTATTTCCTGGCCTTTCTGGTCGATGAATCATGTGGGAAATGCACTGCCTGTCGCGAAGGCGTGGCACAGATGCATAACGTGCTCGTGCGGATTTGCGAGGGCGACGGTCGCGACGGTGACATAGAACTGCTGGAGCAGCTAGGTTCCTACGTCAAGGAAACGTCGTTGTGTCAGTTGGGTGGAACAGCGCCGAATCCGGTCCTTTCCACAATACGATACTTCCGCGACGAATACGAGACACATATCCGCGAGAAGAAGTGTCGTGCCGGTGTGTGCAAATCGCTGGTGCGTTTCGTTATTGACGCCGAAGCCTGCAAGGGCTGCGGTCTGTGCCTGCGTGACTGCCCGGCCGAAGCGGTTTCCGGCGAAAAGCAGGAGCCCCATCAGATCAATGCCGAATTGTGCGTTCAGTGTGGGGTATGCTATGAAGATTGCCCGTTTGATGCGGTGACAGTGGAGTAAAGGCAAGCATGATAAAACTAACGATAGATGGTCAGCAGGTCGAAGTCGAGCCAGGACGAACAATCCTTGATGCGGCCAAATTGGCCGGCAGGGAGATTCCGACGCTTTGCCATCATCCGGCGGTTCCGCCGGCCGGGGCCTGTCGGATCTGCGTGGTGGAAATTGTCGCCGGCGGCAGACCCGGTCTCGTGCCGTCCTGTGCCTATCCGGCCCAAGATGGGATGGAAATTCAGACCTGCTCAGAGCGCGTTTTGCAGTCACGGCGCATGACGCTGCAACTGCTGCTTGCACGCAGTCCCGGCTCAGAAGTCATCCAGGAAATGGCTGCCGAACACGGGATAAAGGAGATTCCTTTTCCCAAACAGACCGGCGAAAGCGGAGATGATTGTATCATGTGCGGGCTGTGCGTGCGTCTGTGTCAGCAGATTGTTGGCGCCTCTGCCATCTGCTTCGACGGGCGCGGGCCGGATCGAAAGGTCTCAACGCCGTATGCGGACCGTTCCGACGTATGCCTGGGTTGCGGAGCCTGCGCCTTCGTATGTCCTACTGGCGCGATCGACCCGGCAGAATACTGTCCAAATCCGATTGAGAAGATCCCCAACGAGTTCAACTGCGGGCTCGATTCCCGCACGCCTATCCACCTTCCTTTCCCTCAGGCGGTGCCCAACAAGCCGCTCATAGACAGGGAAAACTGCATCCGTTTTAAGACTGGCGGCTGCGGCGCGTGCGCGGATATCTGTCCTGCCGGCGCTATCAACTACGATATGACCGACGAGTTTGTGGAAGAGGACGTCGGAGCCATTATCGTGGCTACGGGCTATGAGATCATGGATCCTTCGGTCTATGAAGAGTACGGCTATGGCCGATACCCTGACGTGGTGACGAGTTTGGAATTTGAGCGGATGGTCAGCGCCAGCGGGCCTTCGAACGGTGAGTTGACGCGACTTAGTAATGGCAAGCCGCCCAAGTCTATCGTGTTCCTGCAGTGTATCGGCTCTCGTCGGGAAAAGAACGGCAAGCCCTACTGCTCCAAGATATGCTGTATGTACACGGCCAAGCATACTATTTTGTACAAGCACAAGGTGCACGATGGGCAGGCTTTTGTCTTCTTTATGGACGTCCGGGCCGGCGGCAAGAACTACGATCAGTTTGTCCGCCGAGTCGTCAAGGAGAAGCAGGCCACATACCTCCGGGGCCGAGTTTCCAAAGTGTATGCTCGTGGCGACAAACTGATGGTTCGCGGTGCAGACACCTTGAGTGGAACGCAGATCGAAATAGCCGCCGAAATGGTCGTGCTGGCACCGGCCCTGGTGCCGTCCAGTGGTATACGCGACCTGTCTCAGAAACTGAGAGTCGGCTACGATGAACATGGCTTCCTGCTGGAGGCGCATCCGAAACTGCGTCCGGTCGATACCAATACCGCAGGGGTCTTCCTGGCCGGTGCGTGCCACAGCCCCAAGGACATTCCAGAAAGCGTTGCTCAAGCCGGAGCGGCGGCCAGCAAGGCACTGGGGCTGATCTGTCACACTCGTCTCAGCCGGGAACCGACCATCGGCATTGTGGACGAATCGTCTTGCAACGGTTGTTTCGAGTGCGAGGGCGTTTGTGCCTACGGTGCTATCGGGCCGCGGGAATTGACTGACAAAAAGGGCAATCTCCTGGCTACAGTCGCGTTTATCAATGAAGGCCTGTGTCAGGGCTGTGGCGCCTGTGCCGCGACGTGCCGCTCAAAGAGCATTGAGGTGCAGGGATATCGAGATGACCAGCTCTTTGCGGCGATTAATGCGATTCATCGGTGAGGTAATATGATTCAACAAGCAAGTGATTCAACTGACAACTCGAAATGGCAGCCCCGTATTGTGGCGTTTTTGTGTAACTGGTGTTCCTACGCCGGGGCTGATCTGGCGGGCATGAGCCGCTTTGCATATCCGGCGGCGATCAAGATCGTGCGCCTGCCGTGCAGCGGGCGTGTGGACCCTATGTTTATTATCAAGAGCTTTGAGCAGGGTGCGGACCTGGTTCTCGTGTCGGGCTGTCATCCGGGCGATTGCCACTATACCAGCGGCAACTACCACGCCCGACGCAAACTGCTCGCCTTCCGGGAGTTGATGACGTTCCTCGGCATCGATCCGCGCCGCTTCAAGATCTCCTGGGTTTCTGCCGCCGAGGGCGCCAAATGGTCGTCACTCGTAAAGGAGATAACTGCGGAGGTCATAGCTCTGGGACCTTTTGAGAATTATTCTAAGCTTCGGGCGGGAGGGATCGCCGAATGAGCACAAATACCGCAATCACCGAGCCCCTCCAGCGTGCAGCCGCGGAGCTGCTGTCCGAAGGCAAGGTGGCCGTTGTCATAGGGTATGGTATGGACGGAGACTCCTCGTTCTCGCCGCCCTTGTTCGCGCGCGAGCCTCAAGAGGCCGAACGTCTCGTGTTCGATGACCGTTGTTTCGGGAATCTCTCGGTGTATTTGTCCAAGGATCATATACGCCGTATGGGCAAAATAGGAATTGTCGTCAAGGGCTGTGACCTTCGGGCCGTAAACGTGCTCTTGCGCGAGCACGTGGTCAAGCGCGAGGACGTCGTTCTGATAGGCGTCCCATGTGCCGGCCAGGGAGACCCTTTGCTGGGCAAGTGTTCGGTGTGTGAGCAGCGCAACCCCCAGGGATGCGACATTGTGGTCGGAGATCCGGTCGAACAGCCCCAGATCGATGCTGCACAGAGGTATAGTGAGGCAGCGGACATCGACGCCAAGTCTATAGAAGAACGCTGGGAGTTTTGGTCCGGGCAACTGAGCAAGTGCATCCGATGTTATGCCTGCAGAAACGTCTGCCCGCTCTGCTACTGTAAGCGCTGCATTACCGAGAAAACCGTCCCGCAGTGGATCGAGACCAGTGCGCATCTGCGCGGCAATATCGCCTGGAATGTGGCAAGGGCCTTTCATTTGACAGGCAGATGCGTCAACTGTGGCGAATGTGAACGGGCCTGCCCTATGGATATTCCCTTGGGCGCTATCAATCAAAAAATGGCTCAGCTTATGGACGAACGGTATGATTTTCAATCCGGGTTGTCATCCGAAGATAAGGCGCCGTTTACGACCTTCAACGTGGATGATCCCGAGACGGGGATTCTATGAATTCAGCGAAAGTGGACGAGCAAACATTGTATCAGGCAGCTACCGGCTGGCTGAAGTCGGCTGTGGACATCCTACTGGGCGCAGGTGTGGAGGTAATCGCTCCGATCGAAACCGATCCCGGCGTAGTCGAGCTTGCTGCTGTCAACTCGTCTGAGGCGGTTGCCCTGGATTATGTGAACGCCAGACTTCCGCTCAAACGGCTCTTATTTCCTGTTACTGAGGTTCTGCTGGAGTATGAGAAGCAGTCCGATGGCGATGTTGATGTAAAATCCGAGCCCGCTGCCTCGCCCAAAGATGTGGTCGTTATAGGTGCCCGACCTTGCGATGTGGCCGCCCTCGAGGCACTCGACAAGGTGTTTCACTGGGATTACGATGATGTCCACTACAGCGGGCGCCGAGAAGGGACGACTTTGATCACTTTCGCCTGCACAAAGCCCGGTCCGCAGTGCTTTTGTACGTCGGTAGGTGGCTCACCCCACAACAGCGCGCAAAGCGATGTGCTTGTCTTTCTCGAAGATGATGGCCGGGCTCTCTTGCAGGTCTGCAGCGACAAGGGTGCAAAGTTCGTCGATCAACTGGGCGACGTTGCCAAACCTGCGCCTGCGGGCAGCAAGCTTCCCGCACCGCCGGAGGTCAAGGCAAGATTCGAACCCGAAAAGGTCAAACAATGGCTTGACGAGAGTTTCGAGGACGATTTCTGGGCCGACGTCTCGCTCAAGTGCCTGGGCTGCGGGGCCTGCAGTTACCTTTGCCCGACATGTCACTGTTTTGATATCGTTGATGAAGCCAACTGGCATTCCGGTCAGCGGCGCCGAAACTGGGACTGTTGTTCTCACCCGATGTTTACCAAGCACGCATCCGGCCATAATCCCCGACCCGATCAGGCATCTCGATGCCGCCAAAGGGTGATGCACAAGTTCAAGTACTTTCCGGAGCGTTTTGGACAAATCGCTTGTGTTGGCTGCGGCAGGTGCACGCGGGCCTGCTGTGTGGGCCAGAACCTCGTCAGCATTCTGACTGACATCGAAACAAGAGCGAAAGGAGGGGCAAACTGCGATGCCTGATGAATGCTCAGCGAACGAGACCAAGACATTGATACCCCTGGACTACATGGCCTCGAAAATGCGAATAGTCTCTATCACAGATGAGACTGTTGACACCAAGACATTTCGCCTGGAATTCTGTGATCCTCTAAAGGGCGAACAGTTTATATTTCGTGCCGGCCAGTTCGGGCTCTACTCGGTGTTCGGTGCAGGTGAGGCGACCTTCTGCATCGCGTCTTCGCCCACAGAAAAGGGGTACATCGAATGTAGCGTGAAGCGCACAGGCAAGGTCACCAATGAACTGCACCAATGTAACGAAGGCGATATCATTGGTTTTCGAGGTCCCTACGGCAACTGGTTCCCGATCGACCAGATGCAGGGAAAGAACCTGCTGTTTGTCGCCGGTGGCATCGGGCTGGCCCCTCTGAACTCGCTGATCAGGAATTGCCTGGATCTGCGGGATCAGTTTAACGACATATCTATTTTGTACGGAGCGCGCAGCGTCGACGATCTCGTGTACAAAGAGCGCCTGGAGGCCTGGCAGCAGATGGAGGATGTGCAAACCCTCTACACGGTGGATCCCGGCGGCGAAACCCCCCAGTGGAAGGGCGAAGTAGGCTTTGTTCCCACCGTTTTGACGAACATGAAGCCAGAGCCGGACAACACATCGGTCGTTCTCTGCGGCCCGCCCATCATGATCAAGTATGTGCTGGTGTCCCTTGTGGAACTGGGCTTCTCGCCAGAGTCAGCGTACACGACGCTCGAAAACAGAATGAAGTGCGGCGTTGGAAAATGTGGTCGCTGCAATGTCGGCAGTCTGTATGTCTGCAAGGACGGCCCGGTGTTCCGCTGCAGCGACCTGGAGGCCTTGCCGAAAGAGTTCTGAGCAATGAACAGACTTTATGCATGAAGAAAAGGGCTGCAAGTATCTGAATCAACTTTGCTGGTATCTGGTGTAGAATCATGAGAAAACTCTCCACAGTTTTACTTATATTCATCGGCTTATCGTCTTATGCTTTAGGTGCGGAAAAGCCACAGGTCGAAAGGCCAACGACCGAGCAGGAAACGTGCATCACGGAAGAATGTCATACTGAACACACCTCAAAGCCGGTAATACATGATCCGGTGAGCGAAGGCAGTTGCGAAGCCTGCCACGAAACGGTCGATGTGAAGGAGCACACCTACAAACTGACCGGTGAAGAGCCGGGAATTTGCATGGAATGTCATGACGAATTGAGCAAGGAGTTTGTTCACAGTGCCCTGGATGACGGCACGTGCAACCAATGTCACGAAACGCACTCCAGCGAGAACCAATTTCGATTGCTTGCCCCGACGGTTGGCGATATGTGCGCCGAATGCCATGAAGTGGCAATAGATGCGACACATGTTCACGGTCCCACATCGGTCGGCGAGTGCACTTTATGTCACGACGCCCACGAAAGCAATCACGAGGATCGCCTGGTCCTGGGGTTGGACGAGTTGTGTGTGTTCTGCCATGTCACCACAAAGGAGGAACTGGAAGGAATTGAGTTTGTTCACGAGCCGACACAGGACAACTGTATAGGCTGTCATGATCCGCATGGGGCCGACAACTGGAAAATGCTCAAGGCCGAGACGCCGGAGATGTGTTTCTCCTGTCACGAGGAAATCCAGACAATGGTCCAGGCCTCCAAACACAAGCACAACGCGGTCTCAGAACCGGGCGGCTGCCTGAAGTGTCATACGCCCCATGCTTCGAGCGTCCGACCCTTGTTGGCCAGTGTACCGACTACACTCTGCCTTAGCTGCCATAAAGAGCCTCAGGGAGTGAGCATAGACGAGGTTCTGCCGGCTTTTATTGACCAAATCAAGGACAAGAAGTATCTCCATGGGCCCATCCAGGAGAATGACTGCGGCGGCTGTCACTTGACCCATGGCAGTGAGCATTTCCGGATACTGGCAGGGGCGTATCCAGAAGGTTTCTATACCTCATTCGATGAGACGAAATATGAGTTGTGTTTTGGCTGTCATGAAAGGACGCTGGTCCAGGCGGCAACTGCCGACGGCCTGACGGATTTCCGCAATGGCAACCAGAACCTGCATTTCCTGCACGTCAACAAGGAACGGCGAGGTCGAACCTGTCGGGCGTGCCACCAAACCCATGCCAGCGACCAGCTAAAGCATATCCGCAAGAGTGTGCCGTACGGTGGTTGGAAGGATCTGCCGATAAATTTCAGCAAAACCGACACAGGGGGATCCTGCGATCCCGGATGCCACTTGGCAAAAGACTATGACAGACTATCGGCCGTTGACTATACGGTAAAACCGGCAAGACGAAAGCCCAGGCCAAA
Source organism: Phycisphaerae bacterium SG8_4 (assembly GCA_001303465.1). Taxonomy (GTDB): domain Bacteria; phylum Planctomycetota; class Phycisphaerae; order Sedimentisphaerales; family Anaerobacaceae; genus SG8-4. Next base: position 1,425 of record LJTR01000067.1, on the reverse strand, counting down.
CTTGAGGGCCAGAAGCGGTATTGGGCAGATTTCCTCCCCCAGATAGAGCTATAAGGAAATATGACAATGAAAACGACAAGGAGTATCGTTTTGGCAGCAGTTGTTGTGTTGATATTTTCGACAGTGATATCTGAGGGTGTCTCGACTCCGCCGCGGAGAATCCCTGAGGGGGCCCTGGTGCCGGAGTTTTCCGCGGTTGATACAACAGGCAAGCCCTTTGTCTGCAGGCGGTCCAGCGGCCAGGTCCTGATATTGGCATTCCTGTCGTCTGAGAAGAAGCGCTCCCTGGAAGCCGTGGAGGATATTTTTGGGGCGTTGTCCAGCATTCCGCCGGAGAGGTTAACGTCTCTTGAAATTGCCTTTATCATGCAAAATGTTGACAACAGGCAGTTCATTGAGTCGATTCAGGAAAAGGCGCCAACCGTGGTTCATATTCTCGATGACGACCAGTACGACATCTGGGGCAGGTTGGGCGTCATTGCCACGCCCACCGTGTTGATTTGCGATCGGGGCGGTAAGGTGCTCTGCGTTAAACCGGGACACGCCTACGATTTCGCGCCGGTTGTTAAGTCCAGGCTCTTCCAGGCCCTGGAAATCCCCTATGACGACGGCGCCGACAAGGCCGCAACCGTTCGAACCGTTGCTAACAGCACCGTGTCGGCCAGGGCAAAACGCCATCTGCAGATGGCGCAGTTGCTGGCGAGAAAGGACAAAATCAGTTCGGCCATTGAGCAGGCCCAAATGGCCTATGAGATCGACCCGAATTCGCCGAAGGTGGCATTGGAACTGGGCGAACTGCTGTGTCGGGCCGGTCAGGCGCAAAAGGCCATTAAACTCGTCAGTTCGGTAGCTGCTCAGAATAATCGGGACAAGGCGCGAGTCAACCTGGCCCTGGGATGGGCCAACCGCCAGATTGGCAAACTGGAAAAGGCTGAAGAATTTTTGCAGCAGGGCATCGGCCAGGATCCGACATTACCCAGACTTTACTTTGAACTGGGCCGTATATACCAGCAGCGTAAGGACAGCGAAAAGGCGATGCAGGCCTATTTTCGGGCGCTTCAACTGATATACCAAGAAGACTAACGCTAACTTTGGTGTCCACTGGCTCGACTGGTGGTCTTGATTGTTGAGGTCACTTTATAAAGAAGCAATGACATGACGAGTCGGTTCAGTGCAGTACGCAGGGGAGATTACGAATTACAAAACTTCAACTGTGCAGGAGACTTTCCGTGAGGTATAAATTGAAATCCCGGCCAATACCGCTAGGATATCTAAGTGGGCAGACCTATGTGGAATTTATTGTCCTTGCGGTACTAGCGGTTGTCGGCTCAGCGGCAATCGTTCTGTTCGTGGTCAAGCCGGCCTCTGCGCCACCGATAGCTCAAGCGGACGGCGTCGTGACCCAACAAGATGTCGTGACCCAAC